>DATFOL010000528.1:0-3561 GCA_035265545.1 Gemmatimonadaceae bacterium
CGTCGAGCGCGATGCACGCCGACGGCGACTCGGCGAGCCGGGCGAACAGGTGCTTCACCCCGCGCAGGTCGCCCGCGCCCTCCTCCCCGACCGTCGCCGCGAAGATGATAGGACGTTGCGTGCGCACTCGCGCACCGTCGATCGCCTCCGCGAGGGCGAGCATCGCGGCGAGGCCGCGCGAGTTGTCGACGATGCCCGGACCGGCGAGCTGGGGCCCCTCGCGCGCGACCCCCACCGGCGTGCCTTCCGGAAACACGGTGTCGAGATGCGCGCAGACGAGCACCGGCGCCCGATCGGTCGCGCCGGGCCGCGCGCCCAGCACGTTGCCCACGTCGTCGGTGCGGACGTCGTGAAGGCCGAGTGACCGGAAGCGCGCGGCGACCGACTCTCCGCGCGCCTGCTCGGCCCCGGTGGGCGCCGGAATCTCGGACAGCGCGATCTGTGTATGCAGGACCCGCTCATCGGCGGCGGCGAGGCGGGCGCGGACCGGCGCGAGGCGCGCGAACAGGTCGGCCGTCGTGGCGGAAGAGGTCACGTCGCGAGCGCACATGCGCTATCTATGGCGAGTAGCCCGGTTGTGGCGCAAGGTGCGCCGCGGAACGGGCCACGCGCGCCGCGCCACGCGCGGTGCCCGCGTGGGACCGGCACTCGGCGCACCGTGTGCGACGAGCGGCCTCGGCGGCACTTCGACTCGTCGGCATGACCAGCTCCGATCGGCCCAGGCTCGGGCGCAACGTGATGGCGCTCGCGGCGGTGAGCTTTCTCACCGACGTGTCGAGCGAGATGATCTATCCACTGCTCCCCGTCTTCCTGACGAGCGTGCTCGGTGCGAACGCGAGCTTCATCGGCGCGATCGAGGGCGCGGCGGAGACGACGGCGGCGCTGCTCAAGCTGGCGAGCGGCTGGTGGTCGGATCGCGCGAGAAAGCGGAAGCCGCTGGTGCTGCTTGGCTACGCCATCGCCTCGACGATGCGGCCGCTCGTCGCCCTCGCCACCAGCGCGTCGCAGGTGCTGGTGATCCGCGTCGCGGACCGGGTGGGGAAGGGGATTCGCAATGCGCCGCGTGACGCGCTCATCGCCGAGTCGGTGGACCCGAGCATTCGCGGCCGCGCGTTCGGCTTTCATCGCGCCGCCGATCACGCCGGTGGTGTGCTCGGGCCGCTGATCGCGTTCGCCGTCCTGACGTATCACGTCGCCGAGCTGCGCACCGTGTTCTGGCTCGCGGCCATTCCCGGCGTGCTGTCGGTGCTCGTCGTCGCCTTCGCGGTACGAGACATCCCACGAGGTGTACAGTCCCCGGATGCGCGACCGCCCGATCTCAGTCAGCCGCTCGGCTCCGCGTTCTGGCGCGTCCTCGCGGTGATCTTCCTGTTCACGCTCGGCAACTCCACTGACGCGTTCCTGCTCCTTCGCGCGAGTCAGCTCGGCGTGCCGGTGGCGATGGCGCCGATACTGTGGGCGGCGTTGCATGTCGTGAAGACCGCCGCGAGCACGCCGGGCGGCACGCTGTCGGATCGCATCGGGCGACGGCCGACGCTGATCATGGGCTGGATGCTCTACGCCGCGGTGTACCTCGGCTTCGCCCGAGCGAGCGTCGCGTGGCACGCGTGGGCGCTGTTCGCCGTGTACGGCGTGTTCTTCGGACTCACGGAGGGATCCGAGCGCGCGCTGATCGCCGATCTCGTCGGGCCGGAGCGACGGGGCACGGCGTTCGGCTGGTACAACCTGGCGATCGGGCTCGGCGCGCTGCCGGCGTCGCTCCTGTTCGGCTTCGTCTGGGACCGTTCGGGACCAGGTACGGCCTTCGTGATGGGCGCGTCGCTGGCGCTCGCCGCGGCGCTCGGACTCATCGCCGCGACGGCGAGCCTTCAGCAGCAGCGACTGCCGGGGCGGTCGTAGCGCCGTGAGAGCGCGTCGCGCGCGAACTCCTCGCGCGACAGCGGTGTCGCGCGCGGATGGGCGTGCGCGACGTGCGCGAGGTAGCGCTCGTAGTCCGGCGCGCCGATCACGCGGCGGAGCACGGACGCCGCACGGCGCGCGAACGAGACGAGCGGCGCCACGTCAGTCTCCCGCCGCGAAGGCACGCGGCTGGAAAGGGACTTCGGTGGACCGCGCCGTCTTCGACCCACTGAGCACGGCCCACCACTCGCGCGCGCTGTCGAGCAGGATCACGATCACCGAGAGCAGGAAGAACGCCGCCACCGCCGCATCGAGGTAGTTGTTGGCGATCATCTGGGTTAGATCGCCCGCGCTCTTCACTCCCGGCGGCAGCGTGCCCGCCGCGCGCGCCGCCTGCAGGGCGTGCGCCTGGGCGAGGAACCCGAGCCTCGGCTGCGAGGAGAAGAGCTTGGTCGCGCCCGCCGACATCGTCACGATGATGAGCCACGCCAACGGCAGCATCGTGGTCCAGGCGTAGCGCGCCTTGCCCATCTTGATGATCACCGTCGTCGCGACACACAGCGCCACCGCGGCGAGCAGCTGGTTGGCGATGCCGAACAACGGCCAGAGGGAGTTGATCCCACCGAGCGGGTCGATCACGCCCTGCCAGAGGAAGTGTCCCCACATGGCGACGGTGAGGGCGCTGGAGAGGACCACCGCGGGCATCCAATTGGTGCGCCCGAACGCCGGCCACGCGTGCCGACCGAGGTCCTGGAGCATGAAGCGGCCGACGCGCGTGCCCGCGTCGAGCGTGGTGAGGATGAACAGCGCCTCGAACATGATGGCGAAGTGATACCACAGCGCCATCGCCGAGCTGCCGCCAAGCGATTGCGAGAACAGGTGCGCCATGCCGACCGCGAGGCTCGGTGCGCCTCCGGTGCGGGAGAGCAGCGAGGTCTCGCCGACTTGTCGGGCGAGCAGCTCCAGCTCCGCCGGCGTGACGACGAACCCCCATCTCGCGATCGCCTCGGCCGCGGTCTGCACGGTGGGCCCCAGTGCCGCAACGGGAGCGTTGATGGCGAAGTAGACTCCAGGCGTCAACGCACACGCGGCGATGAGCGCCATGACGGCGACGAACGACTCCATGAGCATCGCGCCGTAGCCGATCATGCGCGCATCGCGCTCGCGCTCTAGGAGCTTCGGCGTCGTGCCGGAGGCGATCAGTGCGTGAAAGCCGCTGATCGAACCGCAGGCGATGGTGATGAAGGCGAACGGAAAGAGCGCTCCGGCGAACACTGGTCCCGATCCGTCGGTGAACTGGGTGAGGGCCGGCATCTGGAGAGGCGGCAGCGCGACGAGGATGCCGACCGCCAGCGCGAGCACGACGCCGATCTTCACGAACGCCGAGAGGTAGTCGCGCGGCGCGAGCAGCAGCCACACCGGCAGCACCGAGGCCGCGAATCCGTACGCCATCACGAGGATCGCGAGCGTCTTGCCGCTCAGCGTGAACGTGGACGCGAGCCCTGGTTGTTCGGCGACCCACCGGCCCGCGTACAGCGCGACGACGAGCAGCACGAGTCCGATGGCACTCGCCTCGAGCACGCGCCCTGGGCGCACCCAACGCATGTAGAGGCCCATGATCAGCGCGATCGGAATGGTGAGCCCGATCGTCACCGTTCCCCA
>DATFOL010000529.1:0-4952 GCA_035265545.1 Gemmatimonadaceae bacterium
CGACAAAGGCGACATATCCGCCATCGTCGGCCGGCTTGAAGACGGCAGTCAGTTCAATGTGCATCGATGTCTCCGTTTGATTGCAAAATGTACAGCGATGCGTGCTTGATGCCTAACGCTAATTATACAGCAAACTCCGTAATATCCGACTCAGTTTATACTGCATTCCCGCGCAAAAAGCAGCGGCGATATGCTGTCATTTCACGCCGACCCCTCGCGGCGGAGTAAGCGATGTCGCGACATCTCAAGGAGTTACCTGATGAATCGAGAGTCGTCTCTCGCGTCTTATACTGCGTATAGTTGCTGTGTAACGTGCGAGGTCGCCGAAGTGCGCCGACAGCGGCCTTCAGACACCCAGCCTACAGCGCGTCCGCCGGACTGCGCACGCCGAGTCCACCTCGATTGAGCACGTGCGTGTACATCATCGTCGTCCGCAAGTCGGTGTGGCCCAGTAGCTCCTGCACGGTGCGAATGTCGGCGCCTGACTCCAGCAGATGGGTCGCGAACGAGTGGCGCAGCGAGTGACAGGTGGCCCGCTTCGAGATCCCGGCCGCCTCGACTGCGGCGTGGAATGCCCGCTGCACCACCGTCTCGTGCAGGTGATGTCGCCATCCACGGCCGTCGGCGGTGCGAAACGTCCGCGCGGCCGCGAAGAGATATTGCCACCGCCAATCGCGGTCGGCGTCCGGATACTTCCGTAGCAGCGCGTCGCCCAGGCCCGTGGCTCCGACGCCGTTTCGCGCATCACGATGGAAGCGCAACTTCTCGCGCGCGAGCAGCTCCACGAGCGAGGGCACACATGTCTCGGCAAGCGGCACCCGGCGATCCTTGCCCCCTTTGCCGTCGCGGACGGCCAGCTCGTGGCGATCCAGATCGACATCTTTCACGCGCAGCCGGAGGCACTCCGTCACCCGGAGTCCGCTCCCGTACATCAGCGAGGCGCAGAGACGTGCTGGATCCCGCAACTCGGCCAGAATGCCACGCACCTCGCGCTGACTCAGCACCACGGGCAGTCGCCGCGGCCGGCGCGCCGGGGTGATGCCATCAATCCGCTCCAGGGGGCGCCGCACGACGGCCGCATAGAGAAAGACGAGCGCGGATAGCGCCTGGTTCTGCGTCGACGCTGCGACCCGATCCTCCAGCGCCAACGTCGACAGAAAGCGTGCGACGTCGGTTTCGCCGAGCTCCGTCGGGTGACGTCTCCCATTGGCGACGATGAATCGGCGGATCCAGTAGACGTAGGCCGTTTCGGTCCGCGCACTGTATCGCCGTTCGCGCAACCGCCGACGGACGATCTCCATCAGGCGGAATCGACGCTCCGGCTCAGGCGTGCCGTTGAGATGCGGCTCGGGGATGGGAGGAAGTGACGGCACTCGGCACAGACTGAGGACCTCGCAAGCTCTCCTCCCCAACTCGCCCGGACGGATCACGCCAACGCGGGGCGAGCCATCCCACCGCGTGTCACCGCTCCGGCTTCACCCCGCCGAACAGCGCCAGCTCGCGCCACTTCCAGAAACAGTCGACCTGCGCGAACCCGAGCTTTCGCAGCCAGCGCACCTGAGTCTCGACGTCGAGCAGCTGATTCGATACATCCTCCTGCTCCACCGTCATCCCCAACGCGGCGAAGAACGCCTCGTGCAGCTCGGGGGTCGGCGAGGCGACGTGCTCGAGGTTGTAGAACACCCCGCCCGGCGCGAGCACGTCCAAGATCTCAGCATACAACGATCGCTTGCGTGAGTGCGAACAGTGATGGATCGCGAAGCACGACACCACTGCGTCGAACGACGCCGGCGCCGCGATCGACGAGAGCGGTGCGTCCAGATCGTGGGTCACGACGTCGACGAGTGGATCGCCGGCGAACCGCGCGCGCGCCGCGTCCAGCATCGTCGGCGAGAAGTCGGCCGCGACGCCGCGCGAGTCCGGCCGGTCGATGCGCAGCAGCGCCAGCAGCCGCCCGTCGCCCGCACCCAGATCGAGAATTCGCTGCGCGGTCCACGGCACCAGCTCGCACAACAGGCTCTCGCCCGCCGCGCGGTGCGGGATGCGGTCGGCGTGCGCGAGATACTGCAGCGCCTTCTCGGCGGAGTTGTATTCCCGGAGACTGGTCACGGGCGCTTCCCTTCCAACCCGAGCGAGCGTGCCGGCGGCGCGATCACGGCTCGTCCGCGCTCGGGCCGTAGATCTGCGGCACGGTCGAGCCCATCGGCCGCAGATACGTCGTGATCTGCCCGCGGTGGTGCACGATGTCGAACAGAAAGCTCCACGCCATCGGCGACGCGGGTCGCTCGCTGCCGAAGAACTCCAGGGTCCCGTTCCATCGCTCGGCTGGAAGCTCGTTCCAGCGCCGCGGCAGATCGGCGCTCTGCCGCTCGTACGCGGCGAGCACGTCCTTGATCGACTCGGGCATCGGCGGCGGCGCCCACTCCGCCTTCCCCTGCTCCATCGCCTCGATCAGCATCTTCTCCTCCGCGTAGATCTGCCAGGCGATCTCCTGCGCGGTGCGCGACCTCGGGTCCGGCCGATACTCGGACGACTCGGGGATGCGCGCGATGACGTTGCGCGTCGTCTTCGATTCCTGGGTCCAGAACTTCGTGAACAGTGCTTTCTCGTCCATGCGGCCTCCTCGGTGACGTGGACCAGTGAGCGCGAGAATCTAAACTTTGCTCTCGCGAGCCGTGCGGACATCGCGCGTCGTCGGGACAGCGGTCGCGACGTCCAGCGCGACCACAGGCTCGGTGGGCGCCTCGACCCGTGGCTCGGCGAACTGGACCAGCACCACGCCCGCGATGATCAGCACCCCTCCGATGAGCTGCATCACCGTCGGAAGCTCACCGAGAAGCAGCCACGCGGCGAGCACGGCGAATACGACCTCGGTCAGGCTGACGAACGACGCGAGCCTCGCGCCGAGCACCCGGGCCGCCGTGATGCCCGCGATGTACGCCACTACCGCGGCGACGAACGAGAGTCCGAAGACTGGGAGCAGCCAGCTGACGCGATGGCCCGCCATGTCGACGGTGCCGAACGTCGCCTGCATCGGCAGCGCGCCGATCGCGCCCAGCGCGAGCAGCGTCAGCGCGCCCGTGGTCATCCCCGCGCTGGCGACGACGAGCGGCGGGAGTGCGGCGCCGACTCTCGCCGACAATACGAAGTACGACGCCAGCCCCACCGAGGCAGCGAGACCCCACATCACGCCCACGGGATCGAGGCGAGCGTCGCTGAGCAGGTCGAGCACGAGCACCAAGCCGACCGCGGCGACGACGGATCCCGCCGCGGTCAGTCGCGATGGTCGCTGACCGTGCCGCAGCCACATCCAGCCGACCACCAGCACCACCCCCAGGTACTCGAGGAGCAGCGCGACGCCGACGGAGATGGAGCGGACGGCGTTGAAGAAGCACAGTTGCGCACCAGCGACCGCGACGACCCCATACGCGGCGAGCGCGATCGGATCACGACGCAGGAGATGCCAGCGCCCGCGCAGCGACGCGATCGCCGGCAGGGCGAGCAGCAGCGCGGCGACGCCGATGCGCACCGTGACCGCGGCCGCGGGCGACCATCCCGCGACGATCAGCGAACGGGCGAACGACCCCGACGTGCTGAACGTCGCGGCCGACAACAGCGCCAGGCCGAGTCCGGCCCCACGCGTGCGAAGCTCGGACACGGACTCTCTCCTGGTGATCGTCTCTCTGACGCGGCGAGGTCGCCGCGTCTAGGCGGTCGTCGTCTCCGTCGCCAGCCGCGCGAGAATCTCGTCGGCCGCGCGCACGGTGGTCAGCTCCCCGCCGAGGTCCTTCGTCCGTGCGCCGTCCTTCACCGCGTCCGACACGGCGCGCTCCACCGCCTTCGCCTCGGCCTCGAGCCCGAGCGAATGCCGCAGCAGCATCGCGGCGCTCAGGATGGTGCCGACCGGATTCGCGATTCCCTTCCCCGCGATGTCCGGCGCCGAGCCGTGAATCGGCTCGTACAACCCGACCCGCGTGCCGCCCCCCGGGCTCTGCGCGCCGAGCGACGCCGACGGCAGCAGTCCGATCGAGCCGGTGAGCACCGCGGCTTCGTCCGTCAGGATGTCGCCGAACATGTTCTCGGTGACGATCACGTCGAATCGCGCGGGGTTGGTGACGAGCACCATCGCGCACGAGTCCACCAGCACGTGCTCCACCTGCACGTCGGGGAACTCGTCGGCCAGCACCTTCGTCGCGACGCGTCGCCACAGCCGCGACGTCTCGAGCACGTTCGCCTTGTCCACCGACGTCACCTTGCCGCGGCGGCCGCGTGCCAGCTCACCCGCCATGCGCACGATGCGCGTGATCTCCTCGGTGTCGTAGGTGCACAGGTCGCGCGCCCGCTCACCGCCGCCCGGCAGCTGGTCGAGGCCCTTCTCACCAAAGTAGATCCCGCCGGTGAGCTCGCGCACGACGAGCAGGTCCACCCCCTCGAGCCGCTCGGGTCGCAACGGCGACGCATCCACCAGGGACGCGTGCGGCGCGACGGGACGCAGGTTGGCGTACAGACCGAGCGCCTTGCGGATGGCGAGGAGCCCCTGCTCCGGCCGCACCTTTGCCGACGGGTTGTCCCACTTCGGGCCACCCACCGCGCCGAGCAGCACGGCGTCGGCGCGCTTGCACATCGCCGTCGTGTCGTCGGGGAGCGCCGTGCCGGTCGCGTCGATCGCCGCGCCACCGATCAGCCCCTCCTCGAACTGCATCGTCACCCCCGCCAGCTCGGCGGCGGCGACGAGCACGCGCCGAGCCTGCGCGACGATCTCCGGCCCGATCCCATCGCCCGGGAGCAGCGCGATGGTGTAGTTGCTCTTGCGATCCACGGTCACGCGGCCCCCGCGGCCAGAGTGCTGAACGACGACGGATGCGCCGACTCGTACGTCGCCGCGTCGTCCGACGTCTTGAGCAGGAAGCCCATCTCGTCGATGCCGTTGAGCAGGCAGTACTTGGAGAACG
>DATFOL010000530.1:0-10721 GCA_035265545.1 Gemmatimonadaceae bacterium
CGGCAGATCGTCGCGCTGTACGACCTCCATGTCGCGATCGCGCCGAGCCCGATCGTGGCGCTGCACCGCGCCGTCGCGGTCGCGGAGGTGGACGGCCCCGAGGCAGGGCTCGCACTCGTCGACGCGCTCGCGCTCGACGACCACCATCTCCAGCACGCGATCCGCGCGGATCTGCTGCGACGTCTCGGACGCGACACGGAGGCGGCCGCCGCGTACGACGCGGCGATCGCGCGCGCCGACAACGCCGCTGAGCGCGCGTTCCTCGAGCGCCGTCGCCGCGAGCTCGTCACGTCGTAGAGCAGGACGCGGCCACGCGGCCATGCGAGGTCGACTGGGACTTTGATGCGGTGCGCCGCCTGGCGCGCTATACTGTCTGCCCCGCGCGCCTCGGAGCCCCGCGCATGGCCAACGAGCACAGCGGCGACGATTCCCGCTACGAAGCTGCACGCGCACTCGAGCGCGCCGAGCGTGCCGACGCCGTATGGCCGGAGAGCGAGGCTCGGTTCCAGACGGTGGCGAACCTCGTGCACGACCTGCTC
This sequence comes from Gemmatimonadaceae bacterium, assembly GCA_035265545.1. Lineage (GTDB taxonomy): Bacteria > Gemmatimonadota > Gemmatimonadetes > Gemmatimonadales > Gemmatimonadaceae > AG11. Next base: position 540 of record DATFOL010000530.1, read on the forward strand.
TGGCAAAGCGACCCCGACGGCGTCGTCACCTGGTTCAACGATCCCTGGCACGCGTTCACCGGGCAGACGCGCGCGCAGGCGTCGGGCTTCGGCTGGATGGACGCCATCCATCCGGACGATCGTGAAGCGGCGCGCCGGCCGTGGACGGAGTCCGCCGAAGAGCGTCGCCCGCCCGCGCGCCAACAGCGCATCCGTGACCGCGAGGGCGAGTATCGCTGGTTCCACGTGCGCGCCGCGCCGGTGCGCGACGAGGCTGGGCGCGTGCTCCACTGGTTCGGCGCGGCGACGGACGTGCACGAGGAGCGCCGCGCGACCGCGGCGCTGGTGGAGTCGGCCGCCGACCTCAACGCGCTGCGCCGACAGCTCTCGCTGGCCGAGGAGGAGGAGCGGCGTCGCCTCGCGCGCGAGCTGCACGACGAGGTGGGCCAGCACCTCACGGCGCTCGGCCTGGGCCTCCAGGCGCTGTCCGACGTCGCGCCGCCGGGCTCCGACGCCGACCGGCGCGCGACGCAGCTGCGCGGGCTCGCCGAAACCCTCGGGCGCGAGCTGCACGGGATCGCCGTGCGGCTGCGCCCAAGGGCCCTGGACGACTTCGGTCTGGAGGAGGCGCTCCGGAGCTACGCGGTGGAATGGTCGCGCCAATCGGCCATCGTGCTCGACCTGCACGTGCACGGAAAGAGCGAACGACTGCCGTCGGAGGTGGAGAGCGCGACCTATCGCATCGTTCAGGAAGCGCTCACGAACGTCGCCCGGCATAGCGGCGCCAGTCGAGCGGGGGTGGTGCTCGAGCGCCGGGACGGGTACATCCATGTGATCGTCGAGGACGACGGTCGCGGCTTCGATCCGAACGGGGTCGCGGCGACGCGCGGTGAAGGCGCCCCCGCACTGGGCCTGCTCGGAATTCGCGAGCGCGCGACGCTCGTCGGAGGGACGATGCAGATCGAGAGCAAGCCGGGCAAAGGCACCGCGCTGTTCGTCCACGTTCCCATCGAGCCGCGACGGAACGGGCCGAACGGGCAGGCCGAGCGGGGGGGGGGTGACGTGATGCAGATCGCCCTGTGGACCGACACGGACGGTGCGGCGCGATGAACGCGCGGGAGTCCGATGCCACGACTGGTGCCACTCACGACGCGCACGATGGGGACGTCGTCCCCATCGTGCGCGTCGTGCTCGCGGACGATCATCCGATCATCCGCGAAGGGCTCAAGCGCCTGCTCGACGCACAGCCCGACATGCACGTCGTGGGTGAAGCCGCGGACGGCGAAGCCGCATGGCACGCGGCCATGACGCTCGCGCCCGACATTCTCGTGATGGATCTCTCGATGCCGGTGCTCGGCGGCGCGGAGGCGACCGCGCGCGTGCAGCGCGACTGTCCCAACGTGAAGGTGCTCGCGCTCACCGTGCACGAGGAGCGTGTCTATCTCACCCAGCTACTGCGTGCCGGCGCGTCGGGCTACGTGCTCAAGCGGGCTGCCTCGGCGGAGCTCGTGCACGCGGTGCGCACCGTCGCCGCGGGCGGGACCTACGTCGATCCCTCGCTTGCCGGGGCTCTCGTGGACGGCTACCTCGACGCCGAAGCTGCTGCCGAGCAGCCGCAGCACGACGCACTGAGTGCTCGTGAGCGCGAGGTGCTGCTGCGCATCGCGCAGGGATTCAGCAACAAGGAGATTGCGGCCGAGCTCGCACTGAGCGTGAAAACCGTGGAGACCTACAAGGCGCGCGTGGCCGACAAGCTCGGACTGCGAAGCCGCGTGGACATGGTGCGCTACGCCGCTCGGAGGGGCTGGCTGGAGACGCCGCCGGATCGGGCGCAGCGTTGATCCTGAGCGCCGGATCACGCGAGCGTGATCCGGCGCGGTCGGTGTCCTCTCCGGTTGTCGGGGCCCACCCCGACAGGGCTGCCTCCGATACTCCCGCTATACCGATCCGTCTGAAATCGGTAGAGTGGGCCCATGCCACTCAATCGCACGACTTCCGCTGAAGCGGGCCCACGAGTCCTGCTTCTCATGCCCACCGAACGCTCCAGCGCGCCGAGCAGCGATACGCCGTCATCGGTGCCGACTCAGGACTCGGCCGAGCTCGCCGCCGTGCGCGCTCAACTGGACGAGGCGCTGGAAGAGGTGGCGTTTCTCAGAGAGCAGCTAGGCTCGGCCGAGGTGTGGAGTGCGCACCTCGTCGAGACGCTTCGGACTCGACACCGCGTGGCGCGCGAGCTCTTCATCCGCGACCTGGCGACGCTCATCGAGGGACTCGATCAGCATGCCCGTCTGCGCGAGGCCATGGCAGACGGGGAACAGGAGTTGGCGTTTCCGGTGTTCGCGGCGCAACAGAGCGAGAGCAGATGAGATGACGACATTCCATTCGGGCGCCGCCTCCGATCACATCACGCATCAGACCGACGGAGAGCTCCGCATTCCGCGCCAGAGCCCGTCCGCGCCGACGCTCGAGCTTGCGCCCCCGCACCCTCTCCGCAACAATCTCCTCGCCTCGCTTCCGTCGCGGGAGCTCGCGCTCCTCTGGCCGTCGCTGGAGCACGTGCAGCTCGAGGTGCGCGACGTCCTCTTCGAGGCCGAGACTCCGATCCTGCACGTCTACTTTCCCGAGACGGCCGTGGTGTCGCTGGTGAGCGAGTTCCGGGAGGGCGGCACGATCGAGGTAGGAACCACGGGCTGCGAGGGGATGGTGGGACTACCGGTCTTCCTCGGTGAGGACCGCGCCTCCGTGCGCGCGTTCGTCCAGGTCCCCGGGGCGGCCCTGCGCATGGAGGCCGACCGGTTCGCGCGATTGGCCGGCGTCCCCAGTCTGTTCCATCAGATGATGCTGCGCTACACGCTCGCCTTCCTGACCCAGGTCGCGCAGACGGCGGCGTGCAACGGCGCACACCTCGTGGACCAACGGTGTGCGCGCTGGCTGCTCATGACGCACGACCGCGTCGAGGGCGACGAGATGTCGCTCACCCACGAGTTCCTCGCCGCCATGCTCGGCGTCCGGCGGGCGGGGGTGACGCTCGCGATGCGCTCGCTCCAGGACGCGAAGCTCGTGAGCTACACGCGAGGGCGGGTCGTCATCACCGACCGCGACGGGCTCGAGCGCGCGTCGTGCGAATGCTACCGCACGGTGCGGGCGCACTCGGAGCGGCTGCTGGGCCGCGCGAGCTAGCCGGCGAGACGGGCGCGGCGCACGCCGCGAGCCATGCGCTCAGTCCATCCCGAGCGTGCCGGTCGCCAGCGTGTCGACGCCCGCTTTGGCGTCGGCCGCATCCGCGTGGGCGATGTCCGGACGCTCGTCCGTGCTGTCGCCGCCGCCGCTCAGCCGCGGCCTGATGCCGGTCCGGCCATCCAGTCGCAGCAGCGCCCGCAATGCGGTCGCGTGCTGCTGTGCGGCCTGCTCTTCCACCGCGAACTTCGCGGCGAACGCCGGCAGCCCGCGCGCGGCCGCGCCGGCGCCTCGGCGCCGAGCCAGCTCGACCTTGTCCTCGAGCGCACGCAGCGCCGTCCACATCGCGGCCTCCACCACCTCGGTCTGCATCTCCGCGAGCGTCGCGGCCGAGTGCGCGTGGCCGACCTCGCACCGGAAGCGCAGCGGCCCCTCAGCGCTCAGGTCCCAGAGCACGCCGCCGCAGTCGGGACAGGAGTAGCGCGACGGTTGGCCGTAGCGCGCGCTGTTCTGATGATGCTCCTCGTCCATCGCCCCGATGCCGATCTCGTTCTCGAGCTCGGCGGTGGGCTCGCTCGGCGCTACCATCGCGTCCGCCCTCGCCACGGGCTCGAGCGCGAGCCGTCCGAGCATCGGCCCCAACTCCCGAGCGGTCGCGACATGATCGGCCACCACTTCGGTGAGCGCGCTCGTCGGCATGCTCGGCACCGCGGCATCCTCGGGATCCTGGACGAGGGCCATGCCGCCGCGGTCCTTCACCGTCCAGAGGCCGGCCGTCCCGTCATCGAGCGCGCCGGAGAGGATCACGCCGATGACGCGCGGACCGTAGGCGAGCGCCGCGGAACGGAAGAGCGGATCGACGGCGGGCCGGGCGCGATTCTCTCGCGGGCCACGCACGAGTCGGAGCACGCCGTGCCCGTCGTCCCGTTCCACGAGCATGTGCAAGTCGGGCACGGCGACGTGGATGGTGCCCGGCTGCATCGCCATCCCGTGCCGCGCGGGCGTGACGCGGAGCGGCGTGAGCCGCGCCAGGATCTCCGCGAGATGGCTCTGGGTGTCGGGCCGCAGGTGCACGACGACACACACAGCGGCGCGCAGATCGGCTGGCAGGCCGGCGACGACCGCCGAGACGGCTTCGACGCCACCCGCGGATGCGCCGAGGACGATCAGGTCATGACCAGGCATCGAACGTGGATCGCGCAATTCCGGCGCCGCGGCGCGGGCGCTACCTCGACGCCACTACGCCGCTCGCGCATCCAGGCCGAACAGCGTGCGCACCCCAGGCACGGCCACGAGGGTGCTCAACGCCACGCCGAGGGCTTCTGGCGGCAGCACGAGGTGCACCAGGCCCTGCCTGATCGCCGCCTCCGGCATCTCGGGTGCGCGACAGGTGGCGGGATCCTGTGCGAGCACCACCCCTCCCGCACGCCGGATCGCCGCGGCACCGACGGTCCCATCGCTGAGCCGGCCAGTGAGGATCACCGCGAGCGTCCGGGCGCCGAACAGTTCGGCGGCCGAGGCGAAGAGCGGGTCGGCGGACGGTCGCGAGAATCGTACAGGCGGCTCGTCGGAGAGCATGCAGCGGCGATCCGGTCCGATCAGCAGGTGCCGGCCCGGTGCCGCCACGTAAACCGTCGAGGGGCAAAGGAGCTCCCCAGCTTCGGCGAACTTCACGGCGAGCCGCGTCCGCCGCGCGAGCATCTCGGGGAGGTAGCTGGGCGCCTGCGCATCGAGGTGCTGCACGACGACGACCGGCGCTGGGAAATCTGCCGGGAGCGGTTCGAGCAACAGCTCGAGCGCTTCACGGCCCCCGAGCGACGTGGCGACGACCACCACGTCGAATGCGGCGAATGGGGGGCCGCTGTCGGGATTGTGCGAGCCCGACGATTCGGGGGTGTCGGCGTGCTGCATGCGAAGCTGATGACCGTTCGACGAGGTAGACCACAGACTGTACGCCTTCGTACTTAGAGTTACAAGCGAGCTCCGCCCACCATGTCGAATCCATCGAGCGACCAACCACGCAACCGACTGCTCGCGATGCTCCCTGCCGACGCGTACGAAGCGCTGTCACCCTCGCTGACGCGCGTGGAGCTGGAGCTGAAGCAGGTGGTGTTCGATGTCGACCGCCCGATCGAGCACGTGTACTTCCCCGAATCCGCGGTGGTCTCGATCCTCAGCGTGATGGCCGACGGCTCGGCCATCGAGACGGCCACGGTCGGGCACGAGGGGATGGTGGGACTACCCGTCTTTCTCGGCACGGATCAAATGAGTGCGCAGGCGTTCTGTCAGATCCCGGGTGCGGCGCAGCGCGTCGAGCGCGACGCCTTCCGCCGCGCGTTCGAGGCATCGCGGCCACTGACGCACGTGCTCCAGCGCTACACCCAGGCGCTGTTCGGCTTCGTCGCGCAGAACTCGGCGTGCAACCGGATGCACGCGATGCCGCAGCGCTGCGCACGCTGGCTGCTCCACACCCACGACCGGATCGGCGCCGAGACGGGGCGCAACGAGTTCACGCTGACCCACCAGTTCCTCTCGCAGATGCTCGGCGTGCGGCGCGCCACCGTCACGGAAGGGATGCGCGTGCTCCACGGCATCGGCGCGATCACATACGTGCGTGGCCGCGTCGTCGTGCGCGACCGTGCGGCGCTCGAGGCGGCGACGTGCGAGTGCTATGCGGTGATCGTCCGCGAGTTCGATCGGCTGTTGAACGGCGCGTCGGGCGGACCGATGCACAGTCCCCTCGACGGCGTGATGACGTCGAGCAACGGGCGATCGACGCTGGGCGACGGCGCGCCCGCGCGTGCGAACACTCATCCCGACTCGCCTCGTGGACGCACGGCCTGATCGGCCTGCTGGACAGGCCCCAATCGTGCGAACATGTTCGATCGGTGGGCCGTGATTCTCAGGATTTCGTCACGCGCCCTTGCAACGCGCGAGCATTCGTACGGAGGCGCTGTGGCTGGGAAGGACATCATCGTCATTGGCGGGTCGGCCGGCGCCGTGGAAGCGCTGCGGGCGGTCGTCCAGAAGCTGCCCGCCGATCTCGGCGCGGCGGTGCTCGTGGTGGTCCATCTCCCGCCGAGCAGTCCTGGCCGGCTCCCCGAGATCCTCCAGCGGTGCACCGCGCTGCGAGTGGGGTGGGCGACCGACGGCGAACCGATCACGCCGGGACGCATCTACATCGCGCCGCCGGACCGTCATCTTCTCATCGAGGACGGAGCGGTTCGACTGACGCGCGCGCCGCGCGAGAACCATTGCCGCCCCGCGATCGATCCGCTCTTTCGCTCGGCGGCGCTCACCTACGGCTCGCGCGTGATCGCCGTGGTGCTGTCGGGGCGACTGGACGACGGCACGGCGGGGCTCTGGGCGGTGAAGGAGCGGGGCGGGATCGCCGTGGTGCAGGATCCCGAGGAGGCGTCGCAGCCCGACATGCCACGCAACGCGCTCGAGTACACCGACGCCGATCACGTCGTCCCCGCCGCCGAGCTTGGCCCGCTGCTGGCGCGGCTCGCCACCGCCGAGCATGCGACGTCGAACGGGGCGACCGTCTCACCACAACTCGAACTGGAGGTGCAGATCGCCATGGAGGCCAATGCGCTCCAGAGCGGCGTCCTCACCATCGGTCCCACGACGCCCTATACCTGTCCCGAGTGCCACGGGGTGCTCATGCGCGTGGAGCAGGGAGGCATCCCGCGCTTCCGCTGCCACACCGGGCACGCCTATGCGCTCGACAGCCTCCTGGCCTCGGTCACCGAAGCCGTGGAGGCGTCGCTCTGGGGCGCGCTCCGCGCCGTGGAGGAGAGCGTCCTCCTGCTGCGTGAGGCGGCGGGGCACGCGAGGGACGCGAGGGACGGCGCGCGGGCCGGCGAGCGAATCGTCGACCCACGCTTCGAGCAGAAGGCGCGAGAAGCGCAGGCCCGTGCGGAGCTGATCCGCCAGGCAGTGCTCAAGCATCAGGCGCTGAGCCTCGAGGCCGTGCGCGCCATCGGGCGCGAGGCGGCCCCTGCCGACGCCGTCCGGTCGCGTGCGTAGCGAGATGGCCGAATCGTCCGCCGCCGGAGCCCGGCCGTCGCTGTTCGTGCGTCTCCTCGCGGAGAGCCGCGAGGCGCACGCATGCGGGCAGTACGAGGTCGCGTATCACGCGCTCACGGCGGCAATGCACGCGGCCGACGACGCGGGGGACATCGTGGCACTGGAGACGGCGGGACTCGAGGCGGCGGCGCAGCTCGAGCACATCGATCACCACACACCGGAGCACCGCCTGTCCACCAAGTCCGCCGCCCGCCACGTGCATCCCGGTGTGTACACGCTGCTGGCGCGGCAGTCGGCGATGCACGTGCAGATGCACGAGGCCCGGCGCAGATGACCCGCGACGACGTCACCGACTCCGCCGAGACGCCCCCGGGCGATCGCGTCCGCGCGCCCTCGCCCGCGATCGCCCGGGCGCGCGAGCTCGAGATCCAGGTGCGCGCGGTCGCCGAGCGCCTCCCGACGCCGGAGGAGCGCGCCGTCGAGATCGTCGATGCCGCGCTCGATGCGCTCGGCGCGAGCATCGGGATCGCGATGCGCCGAACGGTCGACGGCCGTGCGCTCGAGATGGTGGGAGCCGCGCACGTGCCGGACGATGTGCTCGCCGTGTTCCAGCACATCCCGATCGATGCCGCGCTGCCGGTGGCTGAGGCGGCCAGGACGGGACGCGCCTCATTCTGCGAGACGCGCGAGCAACTGCTGTCGCGCTACCCGACTCTGCGGGAGCTGGCGGAGCGCCTCAACGTGCACGCGGTCGCGGCCGTGCCCACGCGGTACCTCGGGGAGCTCCAGGGCGCGGTGGCATTCTGCTTCTCGACGCCGCGCACGTTCTCCGCCGGGGAGAAGGCGGTGCTGCGTGCGCTCGGCGCGCGCTACGCACGGGCGCTGCGCGACGCGCGCCGCTATTTCGCCGAGCACGACGCGCGGACGGCGGAGGCCGCCGCACGGCGCGCGGCGGAGGAGGCACGCACCGTGGCCGAGGCGGTCGCGCGCACCCAGGGCGACTTCGTAGCCGTGGTGTCGCACGAGTTGCGTACGCCGCTCCAGGCAATTCTCGGCTACGCGGAGCTGATGGCCGATGGGGTGACCGGGGAGCTGACGCCCCAGCAGCGGGACTTCATGCGGCGCATCGCCGTGGGCAGCCTGTCGCTCCTGCAGATCGTCGAGAACCTGCTCGACTTCTCGGCCGCGCAGATCGGCCGGCAGCGCGCCGACGTGGAGTCGTTCCAGCTGCGGGAGCTGATCACCGATGTGGTGGCGTTCGCCGAGCCGCTGGCCGCGCGCAAGCAGATCATCGTCCGCGCGGACGTCCCGGCGATCACCATGCGCAGCGACCCACGCCGGATCCGGCAGATCGTCACCAATCTCGTGGGCAACGCGATCAAGTTCACCGAGCGCGGCGAGGTCGTCGTCGGAGCGACCGTCGGCGCACCGATGTCGCCGGGCGGCGCGACGCCGACACCAGCGTGCGTGCGGATCGCCGTGCGCGACACCGGTGCCGGCATCGCCGCAGCGGACGTGCCGAAGCTGTTCGAGCCCTTCTGGCAGGGGCAGCCCGTTGCGACGGCGTCCGTGAGCGGCACGGGCCTCGGGCTCAGCATCGTGCGTCAGCTGGCGCGACTGCTGGGCGGCGACGTGCAGGTGGAGAGCGCGCCCGGCGCGGGCAGCACCTTCACCGTGACCCTGCCGCTCGAGGCGCCGACGACGACTCTGCGCCTCGAGCGCCAACCGGACGTCGACGCGAGCGCGGCGGGAACCGGCTAGCTCTTCGCCTCGCCGGCGGTCTGGGACGCTGCGGCCGCGCCGGCCACCCCGTCCTCCTTGGCCACGGCGCCCGGCTGCTCGTCCATCAGCACGATCACCCCGCGCGGGCGCTCCCCCTCCCGTCCGACGAGCGGATAGATCGAGATCTTGCAGGTGATCGCGCGACCGCGCCGGTTGCGTGCCGGGAGCAGCGCCTCGTGGTTGTCGATCGTGCCGGCGAGACAAGCCCGGATCGCGGGGGCGATCTGCTCCAAGGGCAGCCCGATGTCGAGGCTGAAGAAGTGCACGTGCTCCGCCTCCGCGCTGCGCACGCCCCACAGCTCCTCGGCCTGACGGTTCCACACGGTCACGCGCAGCTCGCGATCGAGCACTGCGAGGCCCGAGCGGAGACTCGTGAACATCGACTCGAGGAAGTCGTTCAGCTCGTTCAACGACTCGCTACGCTGCCGCAGCTCGTCGTTGATTGTCTGCAACTCCTCGTTCGTGCTCTGGAGCTCCTCGTTCATCGTCTCGAGCTCCTCGTTCGTGCTCTGGAGCTCCTCGTTCGTCGTCTCCAGCTCCTCGACGGTCGAGTGCAGCTCCTCGTTCGTCGTCTCGAGCTCCTCGTTGGTGGACTGGAGCTCCTGATATGCCGTCTCCAGCTCGACCTGCGAGTCGTCGAGCTGGGTCTGGAGCTGCCTCGCCCGCGTCACGTCCATGAACGACACACTGGCGCCGGCAGGGGCGCCGCCCGGGTCGAACATCGGATTCACGATGATGTCGAACCAGTGCTGCTCGCCGTCGGGTGAGCGCCAGGGCACCGCGTCTCGCACGACGGGCCGACGATCGGCGTACGCCTGCTCGATCACGGAACGCAGCTCGTAGGGCCGGTACGAGATCTCGAGGTCCTGGAGCGGGCGTCCGATGTCGGAGCCGGCCAGCCGGAACAGCATCCGCGCGCGCGAGTTGACCAGGAAGAGCCGCCCCAGCTCGTCGACGATGAACTGCGGCATGATGCCCGCGTCGAAGCTGCGCAGGCGCAGCGACAGCTCCTGCGAATCGCTGACGATGGCGCGCGGAGCCGGCACGCGCGACGTGAGCGACGGCCGCTCGCCCGTGCCCCGCGCCTTGGTGAAGATGCGTCGCCGCAGGTCCACCGGCACGAACATGTTGCCGTAGGTGAGCATCGTCTCGGCGCGGCCGAGGAAGAGGAACCCACCGTCGTTCAGCGCGAAATGGAAGCGCGTGAGGATC
>DATFOL010000531.1:0-7407 GCA_035265545.1 Gemmatimonadaceae bacterium
AGCTTCCTGGTCGACCGGTGCCGCATCAAGCTCCGCCGACCCACCGCAGTGGCGATCGACGGCGAGCTGGAGGCCATGCACACGACGCTCGAGTTCGAGCTGCGCCGCGACGCACTGCACGTCGTGTGTCCACCGCCGGAGCAGCCAGCGGAGCGCGAGCCCGCGCCGCCGAGCGCCTAGTCGCTGCCATTCGCGCGACCTAGCTTTCCAGAGTGAGCGATACCGGTCGGTCTGCTGTTTCTTCGGCTCAGCCGCGCGGCGCCGTCCGCGCCGACGACGAGCTCGCGCGCGCGCTCGTCGCCATCGTCGGCGAGCGGCGGGTGCTCGAACGCCCCGGTGAGCTGAGAGCCTACGAATCGGATGGACTGCCCGGCTACCAGCAGCGGCCATCGCTCGCGGTCTTTCCCGGCTCGCGCGACGAGACGATCGCCGTCGTACGCGTGCTCGCCGAGCGAGGCGTCCGCTTCGTGCCGCGCGGTGCGGGTACCGGGCTCTCGGGGGGTGCGCTCGCCGACGACGTCGTGCTGCTCGGACTCCATCGCCTGCGCCAGATCGTCTCCATCGACGTCGAGAACGCGCGCGCGGTCGTCGAGCCCGGCGTCGTGAACGCCACACTCAGCCGCGCCGCCGGACCGTTCGGGCTGTACTACGCCCCCGATCCGTCGAGTCAAACGGCATGCACCATCGGCGGCAACGTGGCCGAGAACGCCGGCGGGCCCCATTGCCTCAAGTACGGCGTCACTCTTAACCACGTGCTGGCCCTCACTGCCCTCCTTCCGAGCGGTGAAGTGGTCACCCTCGGCAACGCGCACGGTGAGAGTGAGGGCTACGACCTGCTCGGCGCGTTCATCGGCTCGGAGGGATGCTTCGGCGTCGCGCTGGACGTCACCGTACGATTGGAGCGGTTGCCGCAGGCGGTGCACACGCTGCTCGCCGACTTCTCGAGCGTGCACGCCGCGGCGGAGGCGGTGTCGGCGATCATCGCGTCGGGCATCGTGCCGGCTGCGCTCGAGATGATGGACGCCGCGACCATCCAGGCGGTCGAGGCGTCGATCTACGCCGCGGGCTACCCGACCGACGCCGCGGCGATCCTGCTCATCGAGCTCGACGGTCCCGCCGCCGGCCTCGACGAGGACTCGGCGCGCGTCTCCCGCTTCTGCACGGATGCGGGCGCGCGCCGCGTTCGCGTCGCTACAGATGCGGCCGATCGCGCGCGGCTCTGGCAAGGGCGCAAGAAGGCGTTCGGCGCGATGGGCCGGCTGGCGCCGCACCTCGTGGTGCAGGACGCCGTGGTTCCACGCACTCGGCTCCCCGAGATCCTCGCCACCATCGACCGCATCGCGCAGCGGCACGGCGTACAGGTGTGCAACGTCTTCCATGCCGGCGACGGCAACCTGCATCCCAACATCCCGTACGACGGCAACGACCCCGACCAATCCGAGCGCGTGCACCATGCGATGAAGGAGATCATGGAGGCGTGCATCGCCGCGGGCGGCACGATCACGGGGGAGCACGGCATCGGGCTCGACAAGCTTCCATATATGGATCGGCTCTTCACCCCCGAGACCCTCGGCGCCATGTGTGCACTCCGCGGGGTGTTCGACCCGCATCAGCGCGCGAACCCCGGCAAAGTCGTCCCGGTGCACAGCTGTCGCGAATGGCACGGCGCACCGGCGGCGCGCCAGCGCTCGGCGTGAGCGTCACCGCCGCGCCGAGCGACACCGCTTCCGTCGCGGCGATGGTTCGCGAGGCGCGGTCGTCCACGACGCCCATGCGCATCGTCGGAGCGGGCACCTGGCTCGACGCTGGCCGTCCGGTGCGCGCGGACGCGACGCTCTCGCTCGCCGGGCTGCGCGGGATCACGGAGTTCGAACCTGGCGACTTCACCCTCACCGCACGCGCCGGTACGTCGGTCGCCGAGATCGGAGAGGTCGCCGCGAAGGATGGACAGTGGCTGACGCTCGAGCCGCACGGATCGGGCGACGGCACCATCGGTGCGACCATCGCGACCGCCTCGTGGGGACCGCTCGCGTCGGCATACGGCACGGCACGCGATCACCTGCTCGGCTGCGAGGTGGTGACGGGCCTCGGCGACATCGTGCGCGCCGGCGGCCGGGTGGTGAAGAACGTGGCTGGATTCGATCTCGCGCGGCTGATGACGGGCGCCTGGGGTACGCTCGGAGCCATCACCGAAGTTACGGTACGCCTTCGCGCCCGACCCGAGGTCGACCGTACGATCGCCATCGCCCTCGAGGATGCCGAGGCGCGCCGCTGCGAGGACGCGGCGCGTTGGCTTCGCTCCATTGCGTTCCGGCCACTCGCTGCGGAGCTCTGCTCCGCCGCGCTCGCTGAGCGCATCGGACTCGATCGGGTGGCCACCCTGCTCGTGCGGATCGGCGGCAACGAGCCACTAGTGCGCGCCGCCGAAAGCGCGGTGAGCGAGCTCGGAAGCACTCGCCACGTCGATGCCGTAGTGTGGCAGCGCCTGCGCACTTCGGAGCCGGCCGAGGCGGCGGTCGTACGGCTCGGCACGGTGCCGGCGAGCATCGCCGATCTCTGGTCCCGTGCGAGTCGCGCGGTGGCTGGCGCGGGCGGGTGGTGTCACGCGACCCTCGCGCGAGGCGTCGTACGGTGCGTGCTCCCTGCTCCGCATACCAGCGAAGAGATCGAGCGACTGCGGGGTATGATGAGTGAGCTGCCAGCGCCTGGATCGCGCATCGTCGAGCGGTTGCCCGCACCGCTCTGGGCCGACATGCCATCGGCCGTCGCGGATCCACTCTCCGCGAACGTGCGCCGGACCTTCGATCCGGACCGCGTGCTCAACCCCGGCATCCTCGACCCGACTGCGTGACCTCACCGACTCGAAGCGCCACCGCGTCCGCCATTCCCGGCACGCCGCTCGCCAACGCGAGCGCCGGGATCGACGCGTGCGTGCATTGCGGGTTCTGCCTGCAGGCGTGTCCGACCTATCTCACTCTCGAGGACGAGAACGACAGCCCGCGCGGCCGCATCGTGCTGATGCATGCGCTCGTCGAGGGCACGCTGCCAGTCGACGACGCCGACGTGCGCACCCACATCGATCGGTGCCTCGGCTGTCGCGCCTGCGAGACGGCGTGCCCTTCCGGAGTGCCGTACGGCCACCTGCTCGAGGCGACGCGGGCGACACTGACCGCCAGGCAGCCCAACGCGCCGATCGCGCGAGCGATCCTGTTCACCTTCGCGCGCCCCGCCCTGCTCTCCATCGCGATGGTGGGCGGACGGATCGCGCGCGCCCTCCGGATCTCGTCACTGCTTGCGCGGCTGCCGGGACGGCTCGGTTTCGCGATGGCGATGCTCGAGGCGACGCGCGCGCCGGTGAAGCGAGCCGCATACCGGCCGAACGGCGACGGCTCGCGCGGCAGCGCGACGCTCCTCACGGGCTGCGTGATGGAGGGATTGTTCAGCGAGACGAACCGCGCGACGGAGCGCACGCTCGCCGCGAACGACTACGCGATCGTGCAGACCACAGGGCAGCGCTGCTGCGGCGCGCTGCACGCGCACGCGGGCGACCTCGAGTCGGCGCGCGTGCTGGCACGGCAGAACATCGCCGCGTTCGAGGCGTCGGGCGCCGATTACGTCGTTGCGAATGCGGCGGGCTGCGGCGCCCTCATGAAGGAGTACGAGCACCTTCTCGCCGACGACCCCACGTGGCGGCACCGGGCTGCCGCCGTGTCGGCCAAGGTGCGCGACGTGAGCGAGCTGCTGGCCGAAGCGGGGCCACGACCGGGTGCCGCGGTGCCGCTCACGGTGACATACGACGCGCCCTGTCACCTCCTGCACGCGCAGCGCGTCACGACGCCACCGCTGCGCGTGCTCGGTGCTGTGCCCGGACTCACGCTCGTGCCCCTCGAGGGTAGCGAGCACTGCTGCGGCAGCGCGGGCATCTACAATCTCGTCGAGCCGGATGTGAGCGACACCGTGCTCGCGCCCAAGCTCGTGAACATCGCCCAAACGCGCGCGACGCTCGTGGCGACCGGCAACCCTGGTTGCCTCATGCAGATCGGCGCGGGACTCCATCAGGCCGGCAGCAGGGTGCGCGTGGTGCATCCCGTCGACCTGCTCGACGCATCGTACGCGGCCGACGCCTCGCGTCACGCATCCACGACCCGTGGAGAAGCGCGCGACACGTAGTGGCGTCCATCGCGGCGGTCGGTTTGATTTCCGTTCATGGCGGATGGCGTGCTATTGGACTGGGAAGGAGTGCTCGCCGACACGACCGGCTCGCGTCGTGATGCGCTGCTCCGCGCGTTGGCAGCCGAGGGGATCGCGTTCGACGAAGAGTCGTACGACGAGCGCTGCGCGGGCCGCTCCGTGCGAGCCGCTGCCGCGGCCATGCTCGGGAGTCGTGCGTCCGACGACACGCTCGTCGAGATCGTCGCGCTGCGGGCGGAACGTGCATTCGCCACGATCCTCGCCCAGGGCTTCGCGATCGATCTCGGGGCAGCGCGATTCGCCGAGCTCGCACAGCTCCGCGCGCCACTCGTGGTCGTCACCGCGGCGACTCGAGCCGAGACCGACGCGGCGCTTCGGTTGGCCGGACTGCACGACTCCTGCGCCGCGATCGTGACGGCGGACGACGTGGCTGGAGAGGCACCATCACGCGAGTCGTTCGAGGCGGCACTGACCCATCTCGCCCGGCGTCGTTCGGTGAAGCGCGAGCGCATCGTCGTGCTGGCCGTCACTGCGCCGGCGATCCGTGCCGCGCGGAGTGCCGGCTTGCGGACGGTCGCGGTCGGAACGCCGGCCCACGTGGCGCTCGAGGCGGATGCCGCGGTGCCCTCGCTGGCCGGGCTCACCCTGGATGCCGTCGACGTGCTGCTGGACATCGCCGCGGAGCGCCCGGCATGAGCTCACGCTCGGTGCCAGAGAGCACGCCGACCATCGGCGACGTCGGCGGGCGGAGCGTGGTGCTCGCATACGGAAGCGTGTCGTCCGAATATGAAGCGCTGCACAACCGCGCCGCCGTGTTCGACCGTAGCCACCGCGGACGGTTGCGCGTCAAGGGCGCCCGCGCGGCCGAGATGGTGACGGGGCTCGTCACCAACGACGTCACCGCCCTGGCGCCTGGTCAGGGCTGCTACGCCGCGGCGTTGACGGCAAAGGGGAAGATCGTCGCCGACCTGCGGGTGCTCGTCGAGGAGGACGGAGTGCTCGTCGACACTCCCCCACGCGCCGCTGCCGGCTGGGCGGCGATGGTGAAGAAGTTCGTGAATCCGCGGATCGCGCCGCACGTCGACGAGAGCGCGTCGATTCGCGACATCGGCGTGTTCGGCGCGACGGCGCGACACGTCGTCAGCGAGCTGACGGGAATCCCGTCGCCGGCGCTCACCGCGCTCGCCATGTATGCGCACATGAGCGTCGAGGTGGACGGCGTCGCGTTGCGCGTCGTGAAGGTCCCCGATCTCGAGGTCGAAGGGTTCGAGCTGCTCGCGCCGGCCGACGCGTTCACCACGTTGTGGACGCATGCCGTTGCGGCTGGCGCGACGCCAGCCGGGCTCGAAGCGTGGGACATCGCCCGAGTCGAGGCGGGACGGCCGGAGTGGGGCGTGGACATGGACGACAATACCATCCCCCAGGAAGCGAACTTCGATCAGCTGCACGCGATCTCGTACACGAAGGGCTGCTACGTGGGACAGGAGACGGTGGCGCGTGTGCACTTCCGCGGGCACGTCAACAAGCACCTGCGCGGTGTTCGGGCGGCCGGTGTCGAGCCGGTCCATCCGGGCGCCACGCTCCACGACGAGGCGGGCGCGCAGGTGGGCGAGGTGCGCAGTGCAGTCCGCTCGCCGCGCCTCGGCGCGATCGCGCTGGCGATGATCCGCCGTGAGGTGGAGCCCGGCGCCGCCCTGACGGCTCGGTGGACGGGCGACGCCGAGGGCGGGACGCCGATCGATCGCCGGGTGGACGTGGCGGCGCTGCCCTTCTCGGTCTAGCCATGCCGACCGCTCTCGTCACGGGAGCGACAGGGCTGGTCGGCATGCACCTCATCCCTCGCCTGCAGCGCGACGGCTGGCAGGTGCGCGCGCTCGTCCGGGACCCGGCGCGCGCCGGCGCGTTGAGCCGCGCCGACGTCACGCTCGCCACCGGCGACGTGCTCGATGCCACGAGCTTCGCACGCGCCGCGCACGGCTGCGACGTGATGTTTCACGCGGCGGCGGTGATCACCCCGCTCGGCGGCTGGGAGGCGTTCCGCCGGCCGAACGTCGAGGGGACTCGAAACGCCATCGCCGCCGCGACCAGCGCGAAGGCGCGGCTGGTGCACGTGAGCAGCGTGGCCGTCTACGGCGCGCGCGGGCGATACTCGGCGGACGGTCGGCGGACCGACGAGACGGCGCGCCTGGGTCGCATCCCCGAGGAGTCGTTTTACGCGCGCTCCAAGCGGGAGTCGGAGGATCTCGTGTTCGAGGCGCAGCGTTCCGGCGCGCTGTGGGCGACCGCGGTGCGTCCTTCGGTGCTGTATGGTGCGCACGACCGACAGTTCGTTCCACGGATCGCGCGGCTGCTGCGCCATGGCTTCGCGCCCGTCATCGCGGGCGGTAACAACACCTTCTCGATCGTGCACGCGGCGAACGTCGCCGACGGGATGGTGCGCGCGGCCGAGTTCGACGGTGCGGACGGCAAGGCGTACAACCTCGCCAACGACTTCGACGTGACGGCGCGCGAGTTCTTCGAGCGCGCCGCAGAGGGACTGGAGCGGCGCGTACGGATTATATCGGTGCCGATGCTCGCCGCGCGGCTCGCGTTCTCCGTCGCGAAGATCGTCGCACCGCTCGTGGCTGGAAGCGGAATGAGAGCGATGGTCGAGTCGTCGCTCGATTTCCTCGGACGTGACAACCCGTTCTCGTCGGACCTGGCCCGGCGCGAACTCGGATGGGCGCCGCCGGTGACCCCCGATACGGGAATCCCGGACGCGTTCCGCTGGTGGTCGGCGCACCACTAGCGCGCGGAGAGGCCGAATGACGAGCGGGGCGGCACACCCATTGGGTGTGCCGCCCCGCTCGTGAA
Organism: Gemmatimonadaceae bacterium; assembly: GCA_035265545.1. Taxonomy (GTDB): domain Bacteria; phylum Gemmatimonadota; class Gemmatimonadetes; order Gemmatimonadales; family Gemmatimonadaceae; genus AG11. The sequence continues at coordinate 7,045 of DATFOL010000531.1, forward strand.
CCGAATCCCGAAGCTTAGGGCTTCTTCGCGGCCGTATCCATCTTGGCGGCGGCCGTATCCATCTTCATGGCGGCCGAATCCATCCTCATGCCGGTGTCGGCAGCGGCCGGAGCCGGAGCCGGGGCCATCGCCGGGGCGGCGGTGTCGGTCTTCGGAGCTTCCTTGGTGCTACAAGCTGCAACTGCGAGCACGGCGGCGAAAAGGGCCAGGCGCTTCATGTGAATCTCCTGAGTATGGTCTTGGGGAAATGACGCGTTGGTCCGCGCACGCATCGGGTGCCCGGTTGGCGGCGTGAAAGTTAGGTTTTGACGATCCAGTGTCAAGAGCGAATCGCTCGCCAAGTGAAAGCAGTTCAAGGGGTTT
>DATFOL010000532.1:0-8210 GCA_035265545.1 Gemmatimonadaceae bacterium
GCGGCGCGCGACGCGCGCGACGGCGAGCGGCGAGATCGCGCTGCTGGCGGAGCAGGACCGGTCGCTGTGGGATCACGGCGAGATCGCGGAAGGCGCGAGACTCGTGGAGCGCGCGATGCGCACGGGCCGGTTCGGGTCGTACGCCGTGCAGGCGGCGATCGCCGCGTTGCACGCCGAGGCGTCGAGCGCGGACGAGACGGACTGGGCGCAGATCGCGGGCCTGTACGACGTGCTGCTGCGGATCGAGCCGACGCCGATCGTCGAGCTCAATCGCGCGGTGGCGGTGGCGATGCGCGACGGCGCGTCGGCGGGGCTGGCGCTGGTGGATCGGATCCTCGCGCGCGGAGAGCTCGCGTCGTACCACCTCGCGCATGCGGCACGCGCCGATCTGCTGGCGCGGCTCGGCAGGCGCGACGATGCGCTGGCGTCGTACGAACGTGCACGAGCACTGGCGACGCTCGAGCCGGAGCAGCGGTTCCTCGACGGCCGGATGGCCGTGCTGCGGGCGGGTAGCGAGGGACGCTGAGAACGCTCGGCATCCGTTGCTCGCCGCGGCGTCGAGCGAGACGTATACTGGCTCATAGCCGACCGATGCCGGCCGCAGCACGTCGCACCTGAGCGGGAGTCTGGAGGCATCATGCGTATCGCATACGCCATCGTCGCGACGAGTCTGTCGTTCGCGATCGGGCCGCACCACCTGCCCGGCCGTTCGAGCAGCGCGATCGAGCGGGCGACGATCAACGACAACCGCGCGCCGGCCGGCACGCTGCGCAACGGCGTGCTCACGATACGTCTCGAGGCGCGCGAAGCCGACTGGCGCCCCGACCGAGACGACGAGCCCGGGCTGACCGTTCGGGCGTTCGCCGAGTCGGGGAAGCGCGCGTCGGTGCCGGGGCCGCTGATCCGCGTGCCCGAAGGTACGGATGTTCGCGCGTCCGTGACCAACACGTTGACTCGCGGCACGCTCGTGGTGCGCGGGCTCTCGACGCGCGGGACCCCATCCGCCGCAGGCGACACACTGCAGATCGCCGCAGGGACGACGCGCGAGGTGCGGTTCACCGCCGGCGCTGCCGGGACGTATTACTACTCGGGGCAGGTCGTGGGTGCCAACGCACCAGACACGGCCGCAGCCATGGACGCCGAGCTGCACGGCGCATTCGTGGTGGATGCACGAGACGCATCGCGCGCTGCGAGTGACCGCGTGCTCGTGATCGGCCTGTGGCGACCGAGCTTCGTGCGGGGCGGGCTCATTGGCCGGAAGGATGTGCTGCGGTTCACGATCAACGGCAAGGCTTGGCCGAACACGGAGCGTCTGAGCTACGCCGTCGGCGATACGGTGCGCTTCCGGGTGATCAATGCAAGCATCGCAGTGCATCCGATGCACCTGCACGGCTTCTACTTCGACGTCCGCAGCCGCGGCGATGGCTCGACGGACAGCACGTTCGGCGGAACGTCCTCCGTGCCGCGGGTGGTGACGGAGCGGGCTGCGGTGGGGCGCACCTTCACGATGACGTGGGTGCCCGAGCGCGCGGGAAATTGGCTATTCCACTGCCACGACAACTTCCACACGCTGCGCAATGCTCCGCTGGACGGCACGCCGCTCGTCGCCGAGCACGAGGCGCACGTGAAGAACCATGCGCTCGACATGATGGGCGGGCTGGTTATGGGGATCGAAGTCCGCGGGCGCGATACGCGGTCGGTCGCGCAGGCGGGGGAGGCCGCGCGCCGGCACCTTCGGCTCGTGGCACAGAAGGATTCCGGTGGGACGGAGACGGAACCGGCGTACGGCTACGTGCTACACGAACGTACGAGGGCGACCCCCGCGTCTGGTCCGCTCCTCCCCGGGCCGACGATCATGCTCGAGCGCGGAGAACCGGTGAGCATCACGGTGGTGAACCGCCTGCGCGAGCCGACGGCGGTGCACTGGCATGGCATCGAGCTGGAGAGCTACTACGACGGCGTGGCGGACTTCAGCGGAATCGGAACGCGAATCACGAAGGCGATCGCGCCCGGAGATTCCTTCGTGGCGCGGTTCACACCGCCGCGATCGGGGACGTTCATGTACCACCCGCACGCCGACGAGACCCGGCAGCAGCAAGCCGGATTGGCGGGGACCATACTCGTCGTCGATTCGATCGCGCGCTTCGATCCCGCGCACGACAAGGTGCTCATGCTCACCGTGCCGCGCAGGGAGGCCGACGGGGAGCGCGTGCTCATCAACGGCAGCCTGTCGCCCGATACGCTGCGCCTGCGCCTCGGCGAGCGGTACCGACTGCGCTTCGTGGACCTCCACACGTACCGGCCGAGCATGATCGTGCGGCTGCTGCGCGACACCACCCTGGTGACGTGGCGTGCAATCGCCAAGGACGGTATGCCACTGCCCGCCGATCGCGCGACGATGCGGCGCGCGATGCAGCAGATGGGGAACGGAGAGACGTACGACTTCGAGCTCGTTCCAGAACGCGCCGAGGATCTGGTGCTCACGGTGCGCGCGGCGGCGGGCCAGCTGCTCGCGACGCTGCCGGTGCAGGCGCGTTAGAGCGCGTTCGAAGGCTAGCGCGCGAAGAGCTGATTGAGCTCCGCGCCGGAAAGCGTCGGCCCGAACGCCGTGAACGTGCCCAGTTCGGCGATCTCGCGCGCGGCGCCGAGAAAGCTCGTCCAGGCGGTGCGCGCGAGGGTTCCACCTACACTGATGCGACGTACTCCTGCCGCGGCGAGCTGCTGCACGGTGGCGAAGTTCGCGTTGGCGACGACATTGACCGGCTTGGGCGCGACGGCGCGCACGATCGCCTCGATATCGGCAAGCGTCCGGACGCCGGGAGCGAACAGACACTCGGCGCCCGCGTCGGCGTAGGCCTCCAGACGCCGAATCGTCTCCGCGAGATCGGGTCGGCCGGCGATGAACCCCTCGGAGCGGCCCACCAGCAGCACGCCGGTGCCACTCGCGTCGATCGCTTGCCGCGCCGCGCGGATGCGCTCGACCGCCAAATCGAAGTCGAACAGCGGGCGCTCGCGATCGTGGGTCGAATCCTCGACCGAGAGTCCAGCGACCCCGGTCGCGCAGGCTCGGGCGACGTTTTCACCTACTTCACCGGGGTCGGTGGCGAAGGCGCGCTCGAAGTCGGCGTTCACCGGTAGCTGTACCGCGGCGGCGATGGCGGTGAAGTGCGCGAGCGCCTCGTCCAGCGTGACGCCGTTATCGGGACGCCCGATCGACCAGGCGAAACCGGCGCTCGTCGTCGCCAGCGCCTTGAAGCCCATCTGCGCGAGGACGTGCGCGCTGCCGACGTCCCACGGATTGGGGATGACGAAGCAGCCGGATTCGTGGAGCCGGCGGAAGGCGACCACGCGCGGATCGTGTTCTGGCATGCCAGGAAGGTAGCACGGTCGGGTTGGGCCAAGCGAGCCGTGATGTGCTGGATTTCCGCTCCGGGACATTGCACATTGGGCGCGACCGCCACTGGAGCGGTTCGCGCTGCGGGAGGCTGGCGTGCGAGTCTGGGTTCCACGTTCCTCCGCGACCTTGCACCTGTTCGCGATCCTCGCCATTGGATCGGCGGTGCGCGTTGAAAGTGCGGCGGCGCAGGGCGTCACCGGCGCAGCGCTCACGGGGCGGGTCATCACGACCGACGGCGCGCCGATCCGAGGCGCGGTCATCCGCCTCCTCAACGGGAGCACCGGCACCGGACGCCAGACCCAGACGGCCGAGGACGGCCGCTTCCACTTCGAAGACGTGCCGGTGGGCGGCCCCTACGAGCTGTCGGCTCGTGCACTGGGATACGAGCCGGTGCGGGAGCTGGCGCTGACGCTCCATCTTGGCGATCGCGTCGGACGGACGATCGTGATGCGCGCTCCGCTGGCTCGTCGCCTCGACGAGGTGGTAGTGCGCGAGTCACCGCTCCGCGACGCCGGAGCCGGCGGGGCGGCGTACGCGATCCCGGGCGACGTGGGCCGGAGGCTCCCGATCGTGAATCGTGATTTCGTTCGCCTCCTGGCGCTGGCACCACAGGCAACCGGCTCGACGCTGCTCAGCGTGAGTGGACAGCACAACCGATTCAACGCCATCCAGGTCGACGGCGGATCAGCCAACGACTTCTTCGGCACCGGCATTACACCCGGCGCGAACGCAGGCGCGCGCGCGCTGTCGCTCGAGGCCATCGAGGAGATCCGCATCCTGATCGCTCCGTTCGACGTGCGACAGGGCGGCTTCTCGGGAGCGCTCGTCAACGCAGTCACGCGATCTGGAACCAACACTCTGCGCGGCTCGCTGTTCGCGTCCGTGACGAGTGCCGACCTCGTCGGCGTGGATGCGTCCGGCGGCCGCGTGCCGGCGTTCCGCGACGCGCAGTACGGCGTGAGCGTGGGTGGCCCGATCCTCCCCGACCGTCTGCACTTCTTCGTCGTGGCCGATCTGCAATCGCGTCGCACCAACTACACGGTGGCGCCGGCCAGCGACGCGACGACCGGCGTCAGCGAGGCCACGGCCGACCGAGCGGCGCAAGTGTTTCGCGATAGGTACGGGTTCGAGGCGGGGTCGTCAGCGGCACCGGTGCTGCGACAGCCCAATCAGAACGTGCTGCTCAAGCTCTCCTGGCAGCCGACGATCAACCACACACTCGAGCTCACCCAAGGATGGGTGGAAGCCGCGAGCGACTTCGTCGTACGCACGCCGATGGGCCAGAACGGCTGGCAGCTGTCGGGCAGTGGCTGGGTGACGTCGACGTCGACCGTGACGACACGTCTACGCGCCACCAGTGCGTTCGGCCAATGGACCAACGAGCTCGTCGCGAGCGCGACGACCATTGGCGACGACCATCAGTCCGTCCTCGGCACTCCGATGTTCCTCGTGCAGAGCGCACCGGGGAGCTTCCTCGCGGCGGGGTCGTCGCGAGCAACGCAGGGCACGGCCACCGATCAGCGCATCCTCGAGTTGACGGACAATCTCTCGTGGCAACGCGGCGCGCACCTGTTGACGCTCGGCACGCAGAATCAGCTCGTCCGCATCCGCGACAACCTCATGCTCAACAGCTGGGGCGTGTGGACTTTCGCGAACGTGGACTCGCTGGAGCGCGGCTCGGCGTCGCGGTACGAGGTCGGACTGCCGCTCACGCCGGGCAGCCAGCTCCTCGATTACGCCGGTCTTCAGCTCGCCGGGTATGTACAGGATCGGTGGAGTCCGACGGCGGCGCTGACCGTGACGTTCGGAGCTCGACTCGAAGCACCGCTCTTCGACGCGCCGTCGCGCAACTCACGACTCGCGGACACGGGGTCACTCCGTATCGACACCGGCCGCTTTCCGTCAGGCAACGCCACGCTCTCGCCTCGGGCGAGCATCTCCTGGGCGCTCGGTGCTTCGCGGCGCACGATGCTGCGCGGCGGTGTGGGCGCGTTCGCGGCACGTCCGCCATATGCGTGGCTCAACAACGCGTACAACGGCACGGGTCTCGAGCAGACCTCTCTCACGTGCACGGCGGACGATGGCGTCCCCGCGCCGACCACCGACGTGACGCGCGTCCCGACGCGGTGCCTGGTGCGAGGCGGACAGGTCACGCTGCCGCGCGTCAACTACTTCGATTCCGGTGTCCGCTTTCCACAGGCGGTGAAGCTCGTCGTCGGCATCGATCGCGATCTGGGCTCCGGGTTGACGTCCTCGCTGGATCTCTCGCACACCCGGACGCGCGACCACTTCGTCGTCGAGGACGCGAACCTCGGCGAGTCGAGCACGAGCGCCGAGGGCCGCGCGATGTACGGAGTGGTCACGGGTGCCGGCCCGGGTCGCGCTTCGCGGCAGCGCGATGACTTCGGTGCGATCTATCGATTCTCGAATCGTTCGGCCGACCGGTCGTCGGCGATCTCGGCGCTGCTGGTCAAACGCTGGAACACGGGTGCGTACCTGCAGGGAGGCTACACGTGGTCGCACACTGAGGACCTGATGAGCCTCAGCGGCCTGGCCGGGGTGCAGATCTTCCAGTCGAATCCGATCGATGGCACCGTGCGCAATCGGCGTCTCGCGCGTTCCGCGCGGGACATCCCGCACAACCTCGTCGTCGCGGCGATCGCGCCTCCTCTGTTCGGCATCACCGCTTCCGCGTTCCTGCGCGCGCGCTCCGGCACGCCGTTCGCCTACTCGCTCGAAGGAGACGCGAATGCAGACGGCACGATGCTGAACGATCTCGCGTACATACCGCGCGACTCGGCGGACATCACGCTGGCGAATCCGAGTGCGTGGAGCGCGCTCGACGCGTACATCGAAGCCAACGCCTGTCTACGCACCCAGCGCGGAACGATCATGCGGCGGAACAGCTGCCGAAACCCTGCCGTTCGCGCCCTCGACGTGCGCGTTGCGAAGCGATTCGCGTCGCCGGCGCGCGGCACCGAGCTTTCCCTGGACGTGATCAACCTGCCGAGCCTGTTGCGCCGCGAGTGGGGGCTCGTGCGAGAGACAGCGTCGCGCGAGGTCATCGAGCTGCTGAGCGTGCAGGGTTGGGATGTAGCGGCGAATCGGCCGCGGTACGCGGTGCGGAGCATCGGCGGAGCCCCCGCGTTCCCCGTGGTCGACGCGCCATCCACCACGGATGGTTCGCTAGCGTCGCGGTGGCGAATCCAGATCGGCGCGCGACTCGACTATTGAACAGCTGCTCCTCCGCCCCGTCGGTGACCGCACGCAGGCGATCACCGAGGCGAAGGCGAAGGACCGGACAGCTAGCGCCGCATCATTGCGGTCCACGTAGCGGTTGCAGCGCGTGGCCTGCGACGAAGTCACCGACTGCGCGGCCCTGCACCAACCCCATGTCGGCCGCATGCCGGAAGTGATACCCGACGAAGACGCGTGAATCGGCGTTCTCTCTCGCAGCATCGGCGACGGTCGTGAAGGTGCGGACCGTATTCGGGAGCGAGGCACTCGTGGTGGTGAAGGCGGGCCCCCGACCGGGCATCAGGGCCTCCAGCACCGCGGCGCCGGCGCCTCCGGCCGCGGCGTGCGCGCTCGGGTAGTCCGGCACGGGAGGCGTGGGGAAGGCGAGCACCTGCCATCCGGGGGTCGGAGCGGTCGCCGGATTGCCGTCGGCCGCGGCGAGCGCAACGGCGGTCACGGGACGCCAGAAGTTGTAGAAGTACTTCGATTCGCCACATGTGGTGTACGCGTCGAACTCGGCCATCTGCAGAAGCGTGAGCAGTCGCGCCGTGCTCGCGGCGTCGAGGTGCCGCCGTTCGGCGAGCGTACGCGCGATGAGGTTGAACGCGGCAGGGATGCTCTGTACCCAGAACAGCGCGATCTCGGTCTGCTCCGCGCTCCGTGCCGTGCAGCCGGCGCAGCCGAGCGCCGAGATCTCGGCGAAGTCCGCGGTGTAGGCGGGAGTGAGCACGGCGGCCGCATTGCTCGCCGCGCCGTAGGGCGGCGGCGCGCGGAACTGCGCACCGTTCGCGACGACGAACGTCGTCGCCGTCGTGCCCCACTCGGACGCGTCGGCGAAGCCGCCCGTCCCGGGGAAGATGAGGGAGAAGGGTGGCGCGTCGAATGGCGCGGTGAACTGGTAGTCCCCGGGCGCCGTGCCCGGGAAGTAGGGAGCGACGCCACCCGCCGCGACGCCGTCGGACGCGCGCACGGCGAGGATCGCCGCGGCAGCGCGGTGACCGATCTCGACGCCAGCGGCAATCCCGTCGCCAGCGAGCGCGCCGAGCGCGCCGGCGTACCACGCGTCGGTGGCCGCGGTGGCGGCCGGCGCACCGCCGACGATCGCGTCGTGCGCCGCCGTCAGCACCGCGGCCGCGGCGTTGGCGTCGGCATCGATCGGCCCGGTGTCGGCATAGCGCGCGTATCGTGGAACGATGCCGTTGAGCGCGTCGTGCATCGCCACGTTGACGATGGCGTAGAGGCGCGCCTCGACGAACGGCGTCAGTGGCATTCCCGGCGGCACCAGATCCGGTGCGGCGAGGACGCTCTGTGCGTTGCCGGCACGGACGGCGGTGAGCGCGGCGCTCTCGGCCGCGTGCGGCAGTCGGATCGCGACAGCGTCCGGCATCGTCGGCGCGACAGGTCCGAGCGACGGATCGCCGCATCCCAGGCCGATGGCGCCCGAGATGAGCAGAGACAGAAGGAGGAGCGGTGTGCGGGAGGGCGTGCGCATGTCGAGGGTACCGGTCGGGGTTGAGCGACCGAAGCTCGCGCGCGACCGTGAGCGCGCCGTGAGCCCACCGTGAGGCAGTTCGTC
>DATFOL010000533.1:0-3262 GCA_035265545.1 Gemmatimonadaceae bacterium
ACGCTCTTTCGCTCTCGCCGCGGTCGTCCTTGCACTTCTCGCGTCCCCACTCGTGGCGACCGCACAAACCGTCTCGCTCCGACAATCGCTCGACAGCCGAACATACGCGGGCCAGCAGCCGGCCGCCGCGGCCGGATCGCGCAGCCGAGTTTTTGCGATCAATCCACTCGGCATCCCGTTCGAGGTCGTTTCCGTGGAGTTCGAGGCTGCCCTCCACGACGCTTTCACGCTGGCAGGCAACTTCAGCTATTTCTCGCCCGACGACTACACACGATCGAGCTTCGAGGTGAAGGGACGCCTCTACCCGAACGAGCAGGCGCCGCGCGCATTCTCCGTGGGCCTCGGGCTTGGCATGGTGAACACCCGCGAGAACGTCGTGCGCAACGAGGCCGAGGTGAAGCAGGACGAGACGCATCCCTCCATCGGCGTGTACGTCGACTACAACTGGTTGCTCGGCAAGAGGAATCGGTTCTTTGTCGGAGCCGGGTTCGGCGCGAAGCGTATCCTCGGCGAGAGCGACGACTTCGACGACGCGCCCTTCGTGTACGGAACCGCGCGCTTCCTCATCGGCGTCGCGTTCTGACCACGCGTCGGCGGCGCGGCCAGGTCAGGCCGCGCCGATCATGTCGGCGACGATCTTCCCTGAGCTCAGTACTCCCGGCACCCCGGCGCCGGGATGGGTCCCCGCGCCGACAAGGTACAGGTTCGGCACGTCCTCACTCTTGTTGTGTGGGCGGAACCAGGCCGACTGCGTGAGAATCGGCTCGACCGAGAACGCGCTGCCGAGGTGACTGTTGAGCGTGTCGTGAAAGTAGCGCGGATCGACGCGGTGCTCGGTGACGATGTGACGACGGAGGTCGGGCAGGTAGCGGCGTTCGAGATAGGCCATGATCGCGTCGCGATATGGGCCCGACGCGCTGGCCCAATCGGTTGACCCACCGAGGTGCGGGACGGGGGACAGCACGTACCAGCTGTCGCAGCCTGGCGGCGCGAGCGAGCGGTCCGTCGCGGTTGGGCGATGCAGGTAGAGCGAGAAATCGTCGGACAGGCTCTTTCGATGGAAGATGTCGCGCAGCAGCCCTTCGTACCGGGGCCCCATGAGAATCTCGTGGTGCGCGACGTCCTCGTAGCGTCGGTCGGTACCGAAGTAGATCACGAAGAGCGACATCGAGTACCGCATGCGGTCGAGACGTCGGTCGGTGTTCACGCGGCGCGCCGTAGACGGCACGAGACGCCGATACGTGAACGCGACGTCCGCGTTGCTGATGACCGCGTCGGCCGAGAGACGCTCACCCGCGCCGAGGAACACGCCGCGCGCTCGTCCACTCACTGAATCGATATCGATGCCGCTGGCCTCCGTCGCCAGACGAAGCTCGCCGCCGAGATCCTGGAACAGGCGCGCGAGTGCATCGACGAGCGCGCCGGTGCCACCCATCGCGAACCAGACGCCCCACTTTTTTTCGAGGATGTGTATGAGCGCGTAGATCGACGAGCTCTGAAACGGATTGCCGCCGATCAGCAGTGGGTGGAAGCTGAACACCTGCCGCAGCCGCTCATCCTGGAAGAACCGCTCGGCGAGGTGCGCAACGGAGCGGTCCGCGCGAAGCTTCACGAGCTCGGGAAGGACGCGCACCATGTCCGTCACCGTCGTGAACGGCTGGTCGACCAGCGGGAACGCGCAATCGAACACGCGCTCCGCGGCGGCGCTGAACCGCTCGTAGCCGTCGACATCGCGCTCGTTGAATCGCCGCACTTCCGCGCGGAGGCGCTCGTGGTCGCCGGTATAATGGAACACCGTGCCGTCCTCGAACCGCACGTTGTAGTACGGGTCGAGCGGAACGAGACGAACGGCGTCGGACGTCCGCCGGCCGGCGAGCGCGAACAACTCGTCGATCATCGCCGGCGCCGTGATGATCGTCGGCCCCGCGTCGAAGACGAATCCGTCCTGGTGAAAAACGTACGCGCGGCCGCCCGCGCGATCGCGCTTCTCCACCACCACCACCTCATGTCCCTGCGCCTGAAGCCGAATGGCTGCGCTGAGACCCCCGAATCCCGCCCCGATGACGACGATGCGCATCTGATGAAGTCTGGTGGGCCGCAACGCTCCCGCCAACGCCACCCCGGTGCTAGCATCTTCCCATTCTTCCAAGCGGGCGGAGTCCATGCGGGCGGAAATCGTCGATGCAGCACGCAAGGCGTACGCGAGTACGGGCAATGCCATCACGCTCGGGGCAGTGCTGTCCGACGGCGAGTGTCACCCCGAGCCGATCGTGCAGATGCCGCTCGCGATGCTCAACCGGCACGGGCTGATTGCGGGCGCGACGGGCACCGGGAAAACGCGCACGCTGCAGCTCGTGGCAGAGCAGCTGTCGCGCGCCGGCGTTCCGGTATTCCTCTCCGACGTCAAGGGCGATCTGTCGGGCGTTGCCGCGGCGGGCGTGCCTAACGACCGCATCAATCAGCGCGTCAAGGACACGGGATTCGCGTGGAACCCGACGGCGTTCCCGGTCGAATTTCTGAGCCTTACCGGTCAGAAGGGCGCGCAGCTGCGCGCGACGGTGTCATCGTTCGGGCCGTTGCTGCTCTCGAAAGTGCTCGGCCTCAACGACACGCAAACGAGCGTGCTCACGCTCGTGTTCAAGTACTGCGATGACAAAGGCCTCGCGCTACTGGACTTCTCGGACCTTCGGGCGGTGCTGCGGTACCTGGTGGGTGACGGCGCCGATGAGCTCAAGAACTACGGCGGCATGTCGAAGCAGACGGTAGGCGTGCTGCTCCGCGAGATGGTGGAGCTCGAGCAGCAGGGCGCCGAGGCATTCTTCGGCGAGCCGGAATTCGACATCGATGACCTGATGCAGACGGAGCGGGACGGACGCGGGCTCGTGAGCATCCTCGAGCTGAGCGACGTCCAGGACAAGCCGGCGCTGTTCTCGACGTTCATGCTCTGGATGCTGGCGTCACTCTACAACCACCTGCCGGAGGTCGGCGACGTCGACAAGCCGAAGCTCGTGTTCTTCTTCGATGAAGCGCATCTGCTGTTCGATGGCGCGAGCAAGGCGCTGCTCGATGAGGTCGAGAAGGTCGTGCGGCTCATCCGGTCGAAAGGCGTCGGGATCTTCTTCATCACACAGAGCCCCAAGGACATCCCATCGGACGTGCTGGGTCAGCTCGGCAATCGCGTGCAGCATGCGCTGCGCGCGTTCACCGCAGACGATGACAAGGCCCTCAAGGCGGCGGCGCGCACGTTCCCGAAGACGACGTT
>DATFOL010000534.1:0-2827 GCA_035265545.1 Gemmatimonadaceae bacterium
CCGGCATTTGCGCACGAGCTTTACGACGTGCTCGTAGATGTGATCGGGCACCGGCACGCGGCGCACGATTTCCTGGAAGCGCAGGATGTCCTCGGCGTGCAACAGCTTATCCAGAACGGGCATTGGGCCGCCCGTGGTGGACCTGGCGATTTGCAATTCCTCCGCGGCGCTCGGGTAGCCGACGTTGATGAGGAACATGAAGCGGTCGAGCTGCGCCTCGGGAAGCGGATACGTACCCTCCTGCTCGATCGGGTTCTGCGTCGCGAGGACGAAGAAGGGCGGCTCCAGCTTGAAGGAATGTTTGCCCGCATTGACCTTCTGCTCCTGCATCGCCTGCAGCAGCGCCGCCTGGGTCTTCGGCGGCGCGCGGTTGATCTCGTCGGCCAGCACGACGTTCCCGAACACGGGACCGTGGACGAACTTGAAGAATCGCCGCCCCGTGGCGTGGTCCTCCTCCAGCAATTCGGTCCCCGTGATGTCGCTCGGCATCAGGTCCGGCGTGAACTGCACCCGCGAGAACTGGAGGTCGAGCGCCTGCGCCACGGTCTGCACGAGCAAGGTCTTCGCCAGCCCGGGCACCCCGACGAGTAGCGCATGACCGCCCGCGAGGATGGTGGCGACTAGGTTGTCCACGATGTCGCGCTGCCCGACGATCCGGCGCGCGATCTGCTCATTCAACGCGGTGCGCGCCGCGGCGAGCTTGTCCAGCAGCTCTACATCGCGCGAATCGTCGCGCGCACTGCGTACGTTGGCGGTCGTCGTCACGGGCTCGGGCTCTGGTCCGGTCTAGGCTGGGGTCCTTCTGCAAGATAGGGCGCGGTCCGGTCCGTCAGTACCCACGACGCGCGACGGGGTGCCCGCTGGACACCCCGCCACGTACAACATGTTCGCTCTGTCTAGGACGATCAGGGCACCACGACGGACGCGTACGCTTCCGACCGGTGGCTGGTGCTCGTGAGCCGCGCATGCACGAGATACAGCCCGCGCTTCGGCGGCGTCCACTTCTCCACGAAGGTCAGCGAGCCGCCGCCGGGCACGGTCTCCTCGCCGACCGCCTGAAGGAAGTCTCTGTTCGCCGCCCAGCTCCACACTCCCTTCCCGGTGGTCGAGTCGATGGCCGTGAAGTCGTACCTCTGGCTGCTCGGGAACACGACCTTCACCGGATCGGCCGACGGCTTCTTCACGGTGAACGTCAACGTGACGTCGCCGTTCACGGTTGCCGACAGCGTGGCGGGAAGCTGGTTGCTTGGGCGTACGACGACCGGCGGCACGGACAACGAGTCCACCGGCGGGTAGCACGACGGATCGCACGGTGTGATGGTGAGTTGCCGGAAGGTGCCGTGCACGGTCTGCGCGGTCATCGCGATGGTGTGCGTCCCCTTGGCCGTATTGCTCGTGAGCAGGAAGGGTGACGGCTCGACCTTGCCCGAGAAGGACACAGCGTGATTGGCGAGCGTGCAGGTGCCGCTGGGGCGGAGGATCCGCAGCGTGGTGTCGCTCTCGACGCCCGCGGGACACGGCGTGGCGCTCTTCGCGACGTCGAACTTCTGGGTGCCGCTGGTGCCGATGTACGTCCCACCCGCGCCGTCCATGTACACGAGCGACGCCATCCGTGCGTAGAGCGCGAGCGGCGACGGATCCAGGATCGCGCCGATCTGCTCGTCGTTCGTCGTCGACGAGATCTGCACGAGACGCGTCGGGTTGTCCTTCTCCCATGCGATGAGGCTGCGCAGCGAATACGTCGTCGGCGGCGCGACGCACTGCGCGTTGGGCGGACAGTCGTCCACGGTCGTCTCCACGGTCATCGCGGTGGCCATGAACGTTTTCGCCACGCCGTCGATGCTGAACGCGATCGGCGTCACCTGTCCGCCCATGCGCAGGATGCGGGAGATGCCGGAGTAGGCGGTGCCGACGTCGGCGTCGCCGCCGGTGCGCGTGACGGAATCGGCGAGCTTGGAGAACGTCTGCGCCGCGAGCGCGGCGTCGCTGTCGCCATCGAGCGGCGCGGTGCTGTCACCGCACGCGACGAACAGCGCGGCCGTGGCGACGGCGGCCATGCGGCGCGTGATTGTAGAGATGCGATCGGTCATGGCGATCCCGTGTCTGTTGCGTCCGTGCCGGAACGACGAACGCCGCTCGGAATCCCGGGCGGCGTTGGGAATCCTTCGCTCCGCACAACCTGCGGCGCGAGGGATTGGTCACAGCATCACGTCATCGCAACTCGAACGCGACGCGCTCCTGCATCGGGAAGTTGGTGCTGCGCAGCGTGGCCACCGCGACGTAGCTCCCCTGCGGCAGCGACGGCGACGCCTGCTCGGCGATGCGCAGCGTCTCGCCGCCCTCGATGGTGCGGTTCTGCACCGACTGCGTGAACATGCGCGTCGTGCTCCAGCGATAGACCTCGCGACCAGCGCTATCCAGCACGGCGAAGTCGTGCGTCTGTCCGTCGGGGAAGGCGAGTTCGACGCTCTTCTTCGACACGTTCGACACATCGAGACCGAAGCGCAGCGTGTTGCGCTCCACCTGCACGGTAAAGCTCGGCGTAACGCGAATCACGCTGGATTCCTTCTTTCGTGCCTTCGCCTGCTGCGGCTTCGCGGCCGGGTCCGACGCTCTCGCGAGGCTCACCGAGACCAGCGATGCTTCGGTATGCGAACGGGGGCCGCAGGCGAAGGCGACGGCTCCGAGGCAGAGCAGCGGGATGAGCAGATTTCGGACGTTCATCTGGGGACCGATGGGGGCTCGGTGGCGGAGGGCGGGCGGGCATCCGCTCGCACATCGACCGGCAGCGAAGTTATCAACACGGAGACGATCCAGCAACTCGGAT
>DATFOL010000535.1:0-8073 GCA_035265545.1 Gemmatimonadaceae bacterium
GACGTCCGCCCGGCCGTCGTTCGGCCGGCGATCGCGGACCCGCCCGAGAGGCGGTTCGCGGTGCGTGCGTCGACCGGCTCGCCCGCTGCGCGGAAGCGCAGCTTCGTGGGCGGCACCGATCACGCCGTCACCGTCATTGACTGGTCACCCCCGACGCCGCGGGCTCGCAAGCTCGCGCCGACTTGGGTGGCCGGGGCGTAATCTATGGAGTCCCAACGAGATGCGCAAAGCATACGAGCGGGCGGGTCAGTCACCCATCGCCTTGAACACCACGCGCTTGGGGCGCTGGCCATCCCATTCGCCGTAAAAGACGCGCTGCCAGGGACCCAGATCGAGCCGTCCCGCGGTGACCGGGACGATGACCTCGTGGCCGAGCGTGAGGGATCGCAGATGGGCGGCGGCGTTGTCTTCTCCGGTGCCGGAGTTGTGCCGATACGCATCCGGATTCCATGGGGCGATCCGCGTCTCCAGCCATTCCAGGATGTCGGCCCACAGACCCGGCTCGTGGTCGTTCACGAACACCGACGCCGAGATGTGCATCGCCGACACGAGCACGAACCCCTCGGAGACGTCGGCCTTCGCGCGACACGCCTCGACGTCATCGGTGATGTCGATGATCTCCTGGCGTTTGGCGGTCTTGAACGTTCGGTAGCTGGTGTGTACACGCATGACGGTATCCGCAGGGTGGTTGCTCTCCGGAGCGCCCAGTATGTTATCGCGAAACTCCCCTCCCTGCGCAGCGTACGGAGTGCCCGTGAAGCAGGTCGGTTTCCGCGCCCGTCTCTTCCTCATCCTCCTCGGCTTCGCACTCATTCCGACGATCGTGCTCGCGGCCGCGTGGGAGATCACGGTGGTGCGCGCGCTCCCGCTGCTCGGCACCGCGCCGGCGATCGAGCGCATCGCGGCCACCGGCGGCCGGGCGATCCGTGCGGCGCGCACCGGCCCGCTCACGCCGGCGCAGAGGGCGCTGCTGGACGAACATCAGCGCGCGCTGGACGAGGGCTTGCTCCGCGGGAAGCAGATGGAGTTCCTGATGACGCGGCGCGCGCCGGCGCTGGCGGCGCTGGCCGCATTGAGCGCGGCCCTGCTGTTCGGCATCGTTGCGTCGCGAGTGGCGGGGCACCTGAGCCGGAACCTGAGCCGCCCACTGAGCGAGCTCGTGGGATGGACGGAGACGATCGGGCGGGGGGAGCCACTGCCTGACGGTCCGCCGCGGAAGGGAGCGCCCGAATTCGTCGTACTACGCAACCGGATGCGGGAGATGGCGACCGAGCTGCGTCTGGGGCGGGCACGGGCGCTGGAGGCAGAGCGCGCGACGGCGCTGCGCGAGTCGGCGCGGCAGGTGGCGCACGAGCTCAAGAACCCGCTGACGCCGATCCGGTTCGCGATCGCGCGGCTGCGGCGCGAGGCCCCCGAGTCACTCGGTGAGACGATCGACGTGCTCGAGGCAGAGTCGAGGCGGCTCGAGGAGATGGCGCGCAACTTCGCACTGTTCGGCCGCCTGCCCGAAGGGCCACGCGCTCCGGTGGACCTCGGTGAGCTGGTGCGTGCGGCGGCACGAAGCGTGGTGCCCGCGGAGACGCCGGTCGTAGTCGACGTCGGCGAGGACGTGCCGATGGTGCCCGGGCACGTGGATGCTCTGGGACGTGCGCTGACGAACGTGCTGCTCAACGCCGTGGAGGCGAGCGCGCCGGGCTCGCCGCTCGAAGTATCCGCCCGGCGCGCCGCGCTGAATGG
Organism: Gemmatimonadaceae bacterium; assembly: GCA_035265545.1. Classification (GTDB taxonomy): domain Bacteria; phylum Gemmatimonadota; class Gemmatimonadetes; order Gemmatimonadales; family Gemmatimonadaceae; genus AG11. Next base: position 1,738 of record DATFOL010000535.1, read on the forward strand.
ACGATCGATGGTGGAGGTCGCGGTGCACGACCGCGGAGTAGGCATCCCGCGAGATCGGCTGTCGCGCATCTGGGAGCCGTACTTCACGCACAAGCCGGGCGGCACGGGGCTCGGCCTCGCGATCGTGCGACAGACGCTGCTCGCGCACGACGGCGCGGTGTCGGCGGAGAGCACGGCCGGCGCGGGGACCACGATCAGACTCTTTCTCCCGGTGGACGCACCGGGTGCAGTGGGATGAGGTGACATGCTAATCGGTGGGGAGTGGATTCCAATCCTGGCGATCTCGATCGTTCCGATCTCGGTGATCGGGTGGCCGCTGGCGCGCGCGTACGCGAGACGCGTGGAACAGGAGGGCGCGCGTCCGCACATCCCGAGCGAGGTGACGGCCCGCCTCGAGCGGATGGAGCAGGCGATCGATTCGATCGCCGTCGAGGTGGAGCGAATCTCGGAGGGACAGCGATTCACGACGAAGCTGCTCGCGGAGCGCACGTCGCCACCATCCGGCGCGGGTTCGGCGCGCCCACCGGGAAGCTGACGTGCGCGCGGCGGTAGTGCGCACGGCGGCGTCGTAGCCGGCGATGTCGAGCGTTCTGATCGTCGACGACGAGCCCAACATCCGCCGGATGGTGGGCGCGCTGCTCACCAGTGAGGGATACGAAGTGCGGGACGCGGCTGACGGCGCGAGCGGATTGGCACGCGCGGCGGAGAGCGCGCCGGACGTCGTGCTGCTCGACCTGATGATGCCGGGGGAGATCGACGGTCTCGGCGCACTCGCGCGGCTGCGCGAGGCGGCGCCCGACGTGCCGGTGATCATGATGAGCGGCAAGGCAGGGCTGAGCGACGCGGTGAAGGCGACCAAGCTCGGCGCATTCAACTTCCTGGAGAAGCCGCTGTCCCCCGAGGGGGTGCTGCTGGCGCTTGCCTCCGCGCTCGAGCTGCGGCGCGTGCGGCGCGAGGCGCGATCGCTGCGAGAGGACCTCGGCCTCGCCGGTGAGATGATCGGCGCGAGCCAGGCGATGGCGCGCGTCCGCGAGCTGATCGCCCGGGTAGCGCCGACAGATGCGCGAGTGCTGGTGACGGGTGAGTCGGGGACGGGCAAGGAGCTGGTGGCATCGGCGATCCACTTCGGAAGCGCGCGACGCGACCGGCCGCTCGTGCGCGTGAACTGCGCGGCGATCCCGCGCGACCTCGTGGAGAGCGAGATGTTCGGCCACGAGAAGGGCGCATTCACGGGCGCGACCGACCGCCGGATCGGCCGGTTCGAACTGGCACACACCGGCACCCTGTTTCTCGACGAGGTGGGCGATCTGGGCGCGGAGGCGCAGGCGAAGCTGCTGCGCGCGATCGAAGCGAAGGAGATCGAACGGGTAGGCGGCGCGAAGTCGATTCGCGTCGACGTGCGCATCGTGGCGGCGACCAACCGCGACCTCACGCGCGCGGTGGCGGATGGGACGTTCCGCGACGACCTGCTGTTCCGGTTGAACGTGATCCCCATCGAGGTGCCGCCGCTGCGCGAGCGTCCCGACGACCTGCCGGCGCTCGTGGCGCACTTCTCCGCACTGCATCGCGCACGCACCGGCCGGCGCGCGCCGCAGTGGACGGAAGGCGCGCTCGCGCTGCTGGCGCGCTATCGCTGGCCCGGCAACGTGCGCGAGCTGGCGAACATCGTGGAGCGGCTGGCGATCCTCCACGCCGGAGGCGACGTGGACGAGCAGGATGTACGCTCGGTGCTCCCGGTGGACGGGGGGGCACGGCGCGTTGAGCCGCTCCCCGACCCGACGACGCTCGACAGCTCGCTGAGCGACACGCTGGACGAGCACGAGCGAACGCTCATCGTGCGCGCACTTTCGGCGGCCGGCGGGAACGTCGCCGAGGCGTCGCGGCGGCTGAAGACCGACCGGGCGAACCTGTATCGCCGGATGCGCCGATTGGGGATCCCGGTCGGCGACGAATGATCGGACGCGGGGTAGGACCCCGAACTCATCTGCAGTGAGCCCAATGCGTACTCTGGCCCTCGCGCTGCTCGGCGCCTGCCTGCCCCTGGCGCTGCATGCGCAGCAACGAGACTCCGTTCCCGCACGCGCTCAGCTGCCGCTGGACGTGGCCCAGGAGGTGGTGTCGCTGTTCAACGCGACGACGACCCTGCGTGCGACGGACCGGATCGAGATCGAAGCCGGACGCGAAGTGACGGGAAACGTCGCCGTCCTGAACGGGCCGCTGACGCTGGCCGGACATGTTCGCGGGCGCGTGCTCGCGATCAACAGCGACGTGATCCTGCTCCGAGGCGCGCGCATCGATGGCGACCTGCTGGTGGTCGGAGGTGAGGTCGAGGGCAGCGACGGAGCGATAATCGGCGGCGAGCTGCGGATCTACCACCCGCCGCTGCGCTACACGCAGGAGGGCGACCAGCTCGTCGCGCAGCTCGACGGCGGTGGCGCGGAGGAGCCGTGGTGGCGGCGTCTCGAGCGGCGCGGCCGACGCAACTTCAACCGGCTGGAGATCGCGAACGCGGGCGTGTACAACCGAGTCGAAGGGCTCCCGGTGCGCATCGGACCCGTGCTGTACCGCGACCAGGGGTGGGGCCATCTCAAGCTCAACGCGACGGCGGTACTGCGCACGGAGAGCAGCTTCGCCGGACCTGCGCCGGACGTGGGCCACGACGTGCGCGGCGAAGCGCGTGCGGGACGGCAGTTCGGGGTGAGTGTGGGTGGTCGGCTGTTCGACGTCGTGGAAGGCGTGGAACAGTGGCAGCTGACCAATGCCGAGGTGGCGCTCGCGACGTTCTTCTTCCACCGGGACTATCGGGACTACTACGGCCGGCACGGCGGGCAGATCTACGCGGCGCTGCGCGCCACGGAGGACGCCGACCTCACCCTGTCGTACGGAGACGAGCGGTGGCGCTCGCGCGAGACGCGCGACCCGTTCACTCTCGCGTGGAACGCGCGCGCGTGGCGCGAGAATCCGCAACTCGACGCCGGGCGGTTCCACCTCGTCAACGTCACGCTCCGCATCGATACGCGGAACGACGTGCTGAACCCGTGGGCGGGCTGGTATCTCTTCGCCGACTGGGAACGGGGGGCGGGAACGATCGACGCCGTCGGCCCGACGTCGCCGAACGTGCGGGCGGTGCCGGTCGGTCCGACGCGCTATCATCGCGGGTTCTTCGATGTGCGGCGCTACAATCGCGTGGCGCCGAACGCACAGCTGAACCTGCGGTTGGTGCTCGGCGGCTGGTTGAGCGGCGATCCGCTGCCCCTCGAACGCCGACTGTCGATCGATGGGCCGGGCACGGTGCCGGGCTTCGACTTCCGAAGCACGAGTAGCACCGACGTCGGCACCTGCAGCGAAGGGACCGCTCCGGCGGGACGGCCCGCTCAGTGTGAGCGGGTGGCGCTCACGCAGCTCGAGTATCGCAACGACCTGCACGTGTCGCTCTCATTCGGACGCGGCGCGGCGCGACGCACGCGCTTCCGCGCCGACGGTGCGTGGGTGTTCTTCGCCGACGCAGGACGCGGCTGGCTGGTGAACGCGCCGGGAAGCCCCCTCAACCTCGACCGGAACCGGCTCCCGCCGCTGTCGTCGTACCAGACGGACATCGGTGCCGGTCTCTCCTTCGAGCACCTCGGCGTGTACGTCGCGAAGGCGCTGTCGGTACCGAAGGAACCGATGAACGTGTTTCTCCGGGTACGACACCGGTTTTAGCGCGTGCCCATCCTCGCACGTTCGCGTCTCGTCGTCTGTGCGCTCCTTCTCCTGGGGAGCGCACCGGCGGCTGCACAGCGACGCGTGCAGCTCGACGTGAACGTGCCGAGCGCGGCGGGACCAGGGATGGCGACGATGGCGGGGTTGTTCGGCGATCCGGACATGCGCGAACTGGTGCGCAGCGGCTTCCCTGCCTCGCTGCGCTTCCGGCTGGAGCTGTGGCGATCGGGAGGTCTGTTCAACGACCTGGAGGGAAGCCAGGAGTGGGAGCTGATCGTCCAGTACGATCCGTCCGGCCAGCGCTACCGGGTGGTGCGTCGCCAGTCGGGGCGCATGGAGGATCTCGGCAGCTTCGCGACGCTGTCGACGGCGCAGAGCGTCCTCGAGCGCCCGCTGCGCATCACGCTCCTCCCGCAACGTGAAGGGCGGAGGTACTACTACAACTTCGCGCTCGACATCGTGGCGCTCTCGGTGAGCGACATGGACCAGTTGGAGCGGTGGCTTCGCGGGGTACGTGGCGGGACGGCGGTTGGCGCCGTGGGATCAGGAGTGCGGACGCTGATGCTGCGGATGCTGGGAGGGGAGAACCGGCATTACGAGAAGAGGAGCTCGACGTTCGTGGCGGAGAGGTAGGTCACAACCACCGATGAAGTACCGGGTACTCGAGTACCTGGTACCGAGACCCGGTGTGCTCGCCACCTGAATGCCCCTCCGGGCCGCGACCCGGAAAGGCCGGAAAACAACAGCGCGTCCCGACCGAGGGACGCGCTGTGCCTTCAGGGGAGCAGTCGCGCAAGTCTGGGTACTCACTACGTCGGTCGTACTCGGTACTTCTGGCCGTTAAAAGAAATCGGGGGCCGCAGCTAATCCGCTGCCGCCCCCGATTTGTCTCCGTGCTCCGGCCCGTGGTGGCTGCCCGCGTGCCCTCGATGCGGATGATTGCGATGCTCCAGCGCCTCGAGCTGCTGGAGGATCGCGTCGCCGTAGAAGGTGCGGATGTAACGCGCCTGGGTCTGAGTCAGGCGGCGCACCGCCCACGAGAGATGCACGAAGTGCGGCTCGACCGGACGGGTGAGCGGCACCATCCCGATCTCCACCGGCAGGCGATTCCCCTTGCGCGTGTTGCAGGGCGAGCAGGCCGTGACCACGTTCGTCCAGTCGTTCGTGCCACCGCGCGAGATTGGAATCACGTGGTCGCGGGTCAGGGCCTCGCGCGGCTTGAGCTCCGCGGCCGGCCGGCCGCAGTACTGGCAGCGGTAGTGGTCGCGAGCGAACAGGAAGGTGTTCGTCACCTGCCGGCGGAAGCGCCGCGGCACGTGGATGAACTTTGTGAGCCGGATCACCGCCGGCCGGGGCATGGTGAGCCGCTCGGAGCGGACGACCCGATCCTGCTCCGCCTCCACGATCTCGGCCTTGCCGTCGATGACGAGACGAAGCGCCCGACGCATGGGGACCATCGTCAGCGGCTCGAACGACGCATTCAGTGCCAGACAACCGAGGATCACGCGATCCCTCCAGGCGTTGTGCGACTCATCTTCAAAGTACGCCCGTGCAACAGCCCCAACAAGAGATCACACGCGGTGACAGGGCGTGTGCCGCGTCGTCAGCGACTGCGTGTCGGCGCGGGATTCAACGTGGAGCGCGCACCTTCGGGGCTCGCGAGCCACGCCTGCAACCGATCGGCGCTCTCCTGTATTCGACGCGCGAGCGACGAATCCGCATCGAGAACGACCCCGTCGCGCACGAGGAGCCGTCCCGCCACCGCGACGAGTGAGGCCGGCGTTCCGGCGAGGGCGAACACCGCGGCGGCCACCGGGTCGTGGGTCGGCCCACGCCCGCGCGCCGCGAGAGGAAAGACGGCGAGGTCCGCAGCCTTCCCCACGTCGAGCGATCCGATCTCGCGCTCGAGGCGGAGAGCGCGCGCGCCGCCGAGCGTCGCCAGCTCGAGCGCCTTCGCCGCCGACAACGCGCCGACGTCGCGCGAGCGGACCGTGGCGAACAGGAGTGCCTGCCGCGCCTCGTCGAGAAGGTCCATCCGGTCGTTGCTCGCGACCGAATCGGAGCCGAGCCCCACGTCCACGCCCGCCGCGAGCAGCTCGGCGAGCGGCGCGACGCCGTGCGCGAGGCGTGCGTTCGAGGCGGGACAGTGCGCGACGGCGCACCGATGGTCGACGATCGTTCGAATGTCGGCGTCGTCGACACGCACGCAATGGATCAGCAGCGGATCGACGTCGAGCACGCCGAGCGCGCGCAGGAGCGCGATCGGCGATCGCGCCCGCGGCGCGACGACGATCCCGCGCCCGCGCAGCCCGTCCGCGAACGGACCAGCTCCTTCCACCACGAGCTCCGTCTCGAGCGCACTCTCGGCGATGTGCACGGCGACGGGTGCCTCGAGCTCGCGCGCGAGCGCCGCGGTGGCGCGATAGAGTGCATCCGAAACCGTGTACGGCGCATGCGGAGACATACCGGCGCGCACGAGCGTCGTCTCGCGACGGCGCATCGTCTCGAACTTGCGACGAAGCTCGGTGATCGTATGGTCGCACTGCTCCGGGTCCGGGCCGAACACCTCGCGATAACAGATTCCACGGACGCCACGCTCGAGCATCGCGTCGAAACCCGCGCCCGAGTCGCCGG
>DATFOL010000536.1:0-6459 GCA_035265545.1 Gemmatimonadaceae bacterium
TGATCGAACCGAACGCGCTGGGCGCGAGCGAGATCCGGCGCGTCTGGCGCGGCGTGATCGACGCCGCCTGACGTGATCGCCGGCCTGCTGCTCGCGAGCGGCGCGAGCCGGCGCTTCGGATCGAACAAGCTTCTGACGCCACTCGACGGGCGCGCGATCGTCCGCTGGAGCGCGGAAGCACTCGTGTCCGCGGTGGACGCGACCTACGTCGCGGTGCCAACGCGATCGCACGAGGTACGCACCGCTCTGGACGGCCTCGACGTGCGCTGGGTCGAGAACCCGGATGCGGAGAGTGGGATGGCGAGCTCGATCCGCGCTGGCGTCGCGAGCCTGCCGGCCAACGCAGAGGCGGTCGTGATCACCCTCGGCGACCAGCCGTTGATCGACGCGTCGCTGATCCGGCACGTCGTGGCGCGCTGGCGCGAGACGTCCGGCGCGACGCGCGCGGTCACGACGGCGTACGCCGATGGCCGCGGGCATCCGACGCTGTTCGGCGCCGCGGTGTTCCCCGCGCTGCGAACGCTGGCGGGCGATCGTGGTGCCCGCGAGCTGCTCGATCAGCTCGGAGACGGCGTCATGGTTGTCGAGGTGGACGGGCCGCGGCCACTGGACGTGGACACTCCCGAGGCGCTCCGAGCGATCGCGCGGCAGATCGCGGCTCGATGACGGAGGTGCGGATCCCTCGACGGAGCCTGCCCCGAGCGCAGTCGAAGGGCTCGCGAGGACAGGTGTTGATCCCTCGACTGCGCTCGGGATGACAGGTGTGGCGCCGCGAGCGCTGTCATCCCGAGCGAGCGCAGCGCCCCACGTCATCCCGAGCGACCGCTGCGCGCCTTGTCATCCCGAGCGACCGCTGCGCGCCTTGTCATCCCGAGCGAGCGCAGCGAGTCGAGGGATCTGGACCCACAGACGTCAAGTGACGTAGATCACCAGGTTGCGAGGCGTGGTGCGCCCTGGCAGCTTCGAGTGGTCTCTTCCCCCGACGATGCATCTCCGACTGGCCGAGCTTTCCGAGCATCTGGCGCAGCAGCGCCGCGACCTGCTCGACGCAGCATCCACAGTCCCCGACGACCGCTGGCAGCTCCGCCCTGCCGAGGATCGATGGTCCGTGTCCGAGATCTTCGAGCACCTGTATCGCGTGGAGCGCGGGGCGGCAGCGGTGCTCGCGAAGCGGATCGCGAAGGCACGTGCCGAAGGGCACCCCTCCGAGACGGAGAGGAGCTCGGTGCTCGGGACCTTCGAGGAATTTCGGGTGTCTCAACTCGACCGGAAGCTGCTGGCGCCCGAGCTCGTCGCGCCGACGGAGAACCCGGACCGGGAGACGGCGGAGCGCCAGCTCGCCGAGTCGCGGGCCGCGCTCCTCGCGGCGATGGAGCAGGGTGACGGACTCGCACTCGGCGCGATCCGGCATACGCATCTTCGCTTCGGAGAGTTGGACCTGTACCAGTGGATCCTGTTCGTCGCGGAGCACGAGCGTCGTCACGAAGCGCAGCTGCGAGAGGTGGTACGGCAGCTCGCTACCATCTCCTGACCGTTCGATCCGCTCCACCCTCTCACACCTTCGGAGATCTCCACCAATGATTCGTCGTTCGCTGACCGTGCTCTCACTGCTCGCGATTGCCGCGGCGCCGCTCGCGGCGCAGGACGCCAACGATCCCACGAAGAAGGTCGCCGGGGGCGAACTCCCCGCCGGCTGGATGGGCCGCACCGACCGCGCGACCGACAAGCTCACCGATGCCAAGTTCGTGGCGATGGGCTCAGGCTATCACGTGACCTCGGGTCCCGCGGCGATCTACTGGAACCCGAAGACGGTGCTGAGTGGCCCGTTCGTCGCGTCGACGACACTGACGCAGACGAAGGCGCCGGCACATCCCGAGGCGTACGGCATCTTCTTCGGGGGCAAGGATCTCGACACGCCGACGCAGAGCTACGCCTACTTCATCGTCCGCGGCGACGGCAAGTACTTGGTGAACCACCGCGCCGGCGCGGACGTCCATAAGGTCGTCCCGTGGACGGACAGCCCGGCCATCAACAAGGCCGACGCGAGCGGCAAGGCGACCAACAAGCTCACCGTGGACGCGTCGAAGCCGGACTCGGTGCGCCTGCTCGTGAACGACAAGCAGGTACACGCGCTCTCCATCAAGGCCGACGGGCTCGTCGGCCTGCGCGTGAACCACAATCTGGACGTGCACGTCGGCGATCTGACGGTCACGAAGAAGTAAGCGGTGACGTCACCGGGCCCCGCGGAGCCTCGCTCGACCGAGCGCTCCGCGGGCGCCCCCACGCTCGACCGCGCACTCGGGCTCCGCGACCTGGTTCTCTTCAACCTGGTCGCGGTGCTCGGACTGCGCTGGCTCGCGACGGCGGCCAAGGCGGGACCGAGTGCGATCGCGCTCTGGTTGCTCGCCGCGCTCTTCTTCTTCGTGCCGCAGGGACTCGTCGTCATCGAGCTCTCGTCCCGCTTCCCCGAAGAAGGCGGCATCTACCAGTGGACCAAGCGCGCCCTCGGCGAGACGCACGGGTACGTGTGCGGCTGGTGCTACTGGATCAACAACGTCCTCTACTATCCCAACCTGCTGATCTCCGCCGCGGTGATCGCCACGTACGCGATCGGCAAGGGAGACAGCCCGCTCGCGAGCGACTGGACGTACGTGCTGCCCGCGACGCTCGTGTGCCTCTGGCTGGCCGCGGGGCTCAACATCGTCGGTGTGGGCACGGGGAAATGGCTGCAGAATGCCGGAGGGATCGGGACGTACGTGCCCGGCGTGATCATGGTCGCGCTGGCGGTGGCGTTCATCGCGACCGGACGTCCGTCGGCGAATCCGCTGACGCCGACCAACATGGTGCCGAACCTCGGGAGCCTTCAGGGACTCAACCTGTGGGCGTCGATCGCGTTCGCGTTCGCCGGCCTGGAGCTGTCGAGCACGATGGGCGGCGAGGTGCGCGACCCGCGTCGCACGCTGCCACGCTCGGTGCTCGTGTCGGCGCCGTTGATAGCGGCAGCGTACATCCTGGGTACCGCCGCGCTGCTGTGGATCGTGCCGACGGGCGACGTCAACATCGTGTCGGGATTGCTGCAGAGCATCACGATCGGGGCGAATGCGGTCAGCCCCGCCCTGTGGTGGCTCGCCCCTCTCGCGGCCGCGGCATACACCCTCGGCAACATCGGCGGAGTGGGTGCATGGCTCACCGCGCCGGCACGCGTGGCCTTCGCGATCGGTCTGGACCGGTACTTCCCGCCGGCGTTCGGTCGCATCCACCCGACGTGGAAGACACCGTACGTCGCGATCCTCGTGCAGGCCGCGCTCGCGACGGCGTTCCTCCTCGTATCCGTGCTCGGCAAGGGCACGACGGTGGAGAAGGCCTACCTGATCATCCTCGACACGCAGCTCCTCATCTACTTCATCCCGTACGTCTACCTCTTCATCTGCTTTCTTCTGCACCGGCGGACCGACGCATCGGCCGACACCGTCCGCGTCCCGGGCGGCGCGCTGGGCGCGCGCATCGTCGGCATCAGTGGTCTCGTCGTCACCGTTCTGGCGATGGTCGTCGCGACGGTGCCGCCGGACGGGGAGACGAATCCGCTGTTGTTCGAGGCGAAGGTCGTGGGTGGGGCGCTGGGGTTCGTGGCGCTGGGAGGTGTGGTGTACTGGCGAGGGCGATCGGGACGGTGAGGGGCGGGAGTGGGGAGTGCGGAAGTGCGGAAGTGCGGAAGTGCGGGAGTGCGAACGTGCAGGTCCCTCGACTCCGCGCTACGCGCTCCGCTCGGGATGACATCGCGAGCCCTGCGAGCCGTCTGTCATCCCGAGCGGAGCGCAGCGCGCCGTGTCATCCCGAGCGAGCGCAGCGAGTCGAGGGATCTGCACGTTTGCGCTCGGGGGCAGGTCGCTTCCGGAGGCCGTTCACGCACCCGCGCACTCACCCACCAACGCACTCACGCGCCGTCTCTACCCAACATCCCCGCCTCGAACGCTCGATGCTGACCGCGGCCGCTGCGCTTGGCCGAATACATCGCGAGGTCGGCATAGCGGAGGATCTCGTCCATCCCGCCGCCGACGGCCGATGCGCTGCCGATGCTCGCCGTGACCGAGACGTCGCCGCCGGTGAGGGTGAAGGGATAGCTCATCTGCTCGCGGATGCGCTCGACGAGACGCTCAGCGCTCACCGCCGAGTCGTTGTCTTCGACGAGGACCGCGAACTCGTCCCCGCCGAGGCGCGCCACGGTGTCGGTCGACCGCGCGCACGCCTGAAGACGCGCGGCGATCAGTGTCAACAGGCGGTCACCCTCGGCGTGGCCGAGCGAGTCGTTGACCTGCTTGAAGTCGTCAAGGTCGAGGTAGAGCACCGTGACGGCGCGCGCATGACGCCGCGCGAGGGTGATGGCGTGCGTCACGCGGTCGCGAAACAGCGCGCGGTTGGCCAGACCCGTGAGCGGATCGTGGAACGCCTGGTGCGCGAGCTGGTCGAGCAGCGCCTTGCGCTCGCCGACGTCGCGCGCGTTCAGCACGATCCCGCCCACCGACGTGTCGTCGAGCAGGTTGCTGGCGATCGCCTCGACCTCGACCACGTGGCCGTCCGGCCTTCGCAGCCGCCAATCGGCGAACGGGGAGACACCCCGCAGTTGCGCGGTCATCTCGATGAAGGCGCTCACTCGTGCTGCATCCTCGGGATGACTCAACGCCGACAGAGCGACGCCGACGAGCGAATCGGGGTCGTAGCCGATGACGCGCGACACCGATGAGCTGGCGAACCGGATGATGCCCTGTGCGTCGAGCACGAAGATGAGGTCGGACGAGTGCTGGACGAGCGACCGGAAGCGCGCTTCGCTGGCGTGCATCGCCCGCTCGGCGACGATGACCGCGTGCTGCCGCATGGCCAGCAGCTGACGCGCTCCGAGGAAGAAGGAAACGGCGATCGCGCCGATGGCCAGCCCGCTGATCGGCTCCACCCAGTGACGCAGCGCGATGGCGAGCAGCAGGGCGTAGGTCGAGGCAGCCGCGAGGAACGGAAGCGCCGAGACGAGCCGTCCCGTGTGCGGCGCGCGGCGCGAGGGGTCTGCATCGTGTGGCGCGCGCAGGAACAGCTCCGCGCTGGCCATGAGCGCGATGCCAGCCGTGAAGTGCAGCGCGTCTGCCCACACCACGCCGAGCGGTCCGCCCCACGCGAGCAACATGCTCCGGAACAGATCGTCCACCACGCCGAGCGCCGCGCTGATCGCCAGCCAGCCGAGCGCACCGCGCGCGGCGTCGGTGGGACGCCGCAGGAGGACCGTGACGATCGTCACGAGGATGAGCAGGTCCGCCAGTGGGTACAGCAGCGCCAGCGCCACGCCGATGGGCGGTGCGACACCGGTGGCCGCCGTCTCGCGAAGCACGAAATACCAGAGCGCCGCGCCGACGCCAGAGACCACCATTCCCGCGTCGAAGAGGAGCTTCCATCGATCGGTGGTGCGGCCGCTCGTCGGGATGGCGAGGAACGCGGCCAGCGTCAGCGGATAGCTCGCGACGAGGAAGAGATCGGCAAGCGATGCGGACGCCGGAGCGGCGCCGGAGGCCAGCGAAGCGAGCGCGATCGATCGACCGATGAGCCCCGCGCCGGCGGCCCCGGCGAGCAGACGTAGGGCGCGCGCCATTCGTGGCGCGAGCGACGGCCGCAGGGAAGCGCGCCAGAACAGCGCGACGAGCACGGCATCGAGCGCGATGAACAGCGCGGCAGCAACCGCCCCGCGCGCTGCCGCGCTCGCGCCGGTGAGCCGGAGCCAGAGCAGGTACGCCAGCGCGGCGGCGACCGCCGATGCCGTGGCGACGAGTCTGGGGGAGCGGGTCGGCGCCGGAAGGGCGCGAGGAGGGAGGGGGGTCTGCATCGAGCGTGGTCGGCGGGGCGGGCCGGTCCAACGTGGGACCATCCGGTCGTTTGACGCAACAGCGCACGACGGTAGCTTCCGCCGCGAGGACCGCTTCGGCGTTCGCGACAGCGTAATGCGACCGACCGCCGCCGTCATCCTCGACGACGCGGCGGTAGCCGCCCCTATGAAGGGACGACGGGCTTCGAGTTCCGCATCACCAATGCGCTCATGACCGATCCCACCCCGCTCCCCAGCCGGCGGTTCAACGAGAAGGAGGTCGCGCAGATCATCAAGCGCGCCTCGGAGCTGCAGCAGGAGGAGTCGCCGATCGAGTCGAGCGCCGGCATGTCGCTCCTTGAGCTCGAGCAGGTGGCCCGCGAGGCGGGACTCGATCCGGCGCTCGTCCGCCGTGCGGCGACTGATCTCGACACGCGCGTCAGCGACCGGCGGCCGTCCGCTTTCATCGGCGCTCCGACGGCGCTCGTGCTCGAGCGCACCATCGACGGTGAGGTACCCGCGGACGAGTACGAAACGCTGGTGCTCGAGATCCAGCGGGAGCTCGGCGGCGTGGGCTCCGCGTCGACGTTCGGGCGCAGCCTTCAGTGGGCGATGCG
>DATFOL010000537.1:0-4285 GCA_035265545.1 Gemmatimonadaceae bacterium
TGTCGGGGCCCGTGCTGTACGCGGTCCACAGCACCCGCCCGCTCGCGAGGTCGAGCGCCTTGAGCCAGCCACGCACGCCCATCTCACCGCCCGAGTTGCCGACGAGCACTTTTCCCTTCACGACGAGCGGCGCCATCGTCATCGTCTCGCCGATGTTGATGTCGCCGACCTTCGTCTTCCACACTTCCTTCCCTGTCGTCGCATCCACGGCGACGACGTGGTTGTCGAGGGTGTTGAAGACGATCTTGCCGTCCGCGAACGACGGGCCGCGATTCACGACGTCGCAGCAGGCGACGCCCTGCGCTTCCGATTGCGGCTTCGGCTCGTACTGCCACTTCTTCGGCGCGCCGGGCTGGGTGAGATCGAGCGCGTAGAGGATGTTCGGGAACGGCGTCAACACGTACATCGTGTTGTTGACGACGATCGGCGGCTCCTCGTGCCCGCGCAGCACGCTCGTGGAGAAGGTCCACGCCGGCCGCAGGTTCTTCACGTTGTCGGTGGTGATCTCACCGAGCTGGCTGTAGCGCGCGGCCGAGTAGCTCTTGATCGGCATCGCCCACTGGCCATCCTCGGCGTCCAGCGCGACGGTCGCGCGCGGGCCAGCCGACGCGGGGAGCACCGCGGACTTGGGCCCGCGTGGCGGCTCCGGCTCTCCTTCGCGCGTGCATGCGACGGCGGAGACGATGACGCCGAGCGCGATCGCCGTGGAGAGCACTCTGACGGAGGTGAGCCCTACGCTACAGCGGCTCGCGTCCGGCCTGTATCGCGCCATCACTCGACCTCGTGCGAAGGAATCGTTCGCGACCGCTTCTCGAAAAAATCGTACCTCGGGGTCATCCTTCACGTCACAAAAGGTTCATATGCACATCGCTGGGCTCGATGCGTACCCTTTCGTACTCATCGCGGTGAAACGCTGACAGTCGGCGAGCCTCTCGCGGCGACGGTACGCGGCATCCCCTTTGCCTCGTCGCCCAGCGTGCGAGAGCTCATCGGTCGGTGCATCGCCGCCGCAGGCGGCGCGCTCGTCGTGTGTCCGAGCGTCGCGTGGGCGCATGCGGGACGCGCGACCGAGCCGCACGACCTTTGGTCGTCGTGGACGCTCGCGCCGGTGGTGATCGTCGGTCTCGCGCTCGCGTGCGGGTGCTACGTGCGCGGCGTGCGCGCGCTCTGGCGAGTGGCGGGCGCCGCTCGCGGCATTCCGCGGTGGCGCGTCGCGTGCTTCGGCGCTGGCATCTTCGCGACGGCGCTCGCGCTCCTCTCGCCGATCGATGCGATGGGCAGCGCGCTGTTCGCCGCGCACATGACGCAGCATGCTGCTCGTCGTCGTCGCGGCGCCGCTGCTCGTACTCGGCGACCCGGGGACCGCGACGCTCTGGGCGCTGCCCATCGCCGCGCGGCGCGACGTGGGGGCGTGGTGGCGCACGCAACGTGTACTGCCGGCACTGTGGGAGACGCTCCGCCGCCCGCTCGTCGCCTTCACGCTGCACGTCGGCGCCCTCTGGCTATGGCACGTCCCGACGCTGTACGACGCTGCCCTGCGCCGCGAGAGCGTGCACGTCGCCGAGCATGCGACCTTCTTCCTGACCGCGCTGCTGTTCTGGTATCCGATCGCGGACCCGCACCGCCGACGACGGTTCGGTGTTGGCGTGGCGACGCTCTATCTGTTCGCGGCGGGGCTGCAGTGCACGCTGCTCGGAGCGCTCATCACTTTCGCGTCGCATCCGTGGTACTTCGCGCACTACGCCACCACCACAGCCTGGGGGCTGACGCCCCTCGAGGATCAGCAGCTCGCAGGACTCATCATGTGGATCCCGGCGGGATTGGTCTACCTGGTGGCGCTGATCCCGACCGTGCTTCCCGTGCTGCACGGCGGGAGTCAGTGGGTGGCGACACCGACGGCCGCCGGGGTGTCGGCCCGGGGAACGCCGTAGTCGGCGAGGATCCGGTCGATGACGCGCTGCCGACGCACGATGATCGCGTCGAGCGAATCGCGCAGCGCCGTCTCGCCGTGCCGCACTCCCATCCCGATGTCGAAGACGAACGGCAGGTACGGGAGGTCGACCTCCGGTGAGACGGGGACCACCCGGAGCGGCACGGGCGAGCGGCGCGCGAAGTAGCCGGCGAGCGGCCCCCACACCACGGCGACATCCACCTCGCCACGCTCCACGGCGCGGACGATCCGGCTCGGCGGGTTCGGCTCGTGGTAGTCGCCGAGCACCGTGTAGCCGCGGACGTTCTTGATCATGCCACGATTCGACAGCGCCTCGGCCGGCGGCGAGTTCGCGAAGTCGTCGCCGATGATCTGCACGCCGATGCGCAGCCGCCGGAGCTTCGGGTCGTCGAACGACGTGATGCGCGGGCCGGTGCGCTTCGTGACGAACGCGTACGTCGAGCGGTAGTACGGCCGCGTCACCAGCACCATGTCGAGACCCGTGGGCATGCCGATGAAGACGTCGCACAGACCGGCGCGCAGCGAGTTGCGGATGTAGCCGCGCCGCTGCGCCCACCAGACGTAGCGCAGCTCGGCCTTCATCTCGCGCGCGACCAGCTCCGCGATGCGATTCTCGAACCCTTCCTGACGCTCGTTGGAGTACGGCAGGTTGTTCGGGTCCGCGCACACCCGCAGCACGTGTGCCGACCTGGCCGGCTGTGCGTGCAGCGGGGCGCGGTCGAGCGCCATGAGCAGGGCCATCGCCATGGCGAGCATCGCGCACGATCGGGCTCTCGTCATCGCGTCGCGGAGGCGCATCAACCGTTCCAACGGATGGGACGGCCACACGTGGCGGGCGCAGCTTTTGCGCCCCGCGATGGCAATGCGATCCATGCTTCGGTCGTGCACGGCGCGGAGGCTTCGTGTCTCCCTGCTTGCCCTCTTCGTACCGGTCGCCGCGCGCGGTCAGGCGGCGCATGGCGCGCCGCGCGCCGCACCGCGGTTCATCGTCGTGTCCAACGAACGGTCGCACGATCTCACGGTGCTCGACGGCACGACGTTCCAGACCGTGGCCACGATCCCGGTGCCGGGCCGCGCGCGTGGCGTCCGGATCTCGCCGGATGGGCGACATGCGCTCGTCGCACTGAGCGACGACCGCCCGCAGACTCCCGGTCCGAACGACGCGATCGCCGAGGTGGATCTGGCGACGCATCGCGTGACGCGCCGGCTCCCGGCGGGCACCGATCCCGAGCAGTTCGCGATCACCCCCGACGGCAAGCGCATCGTCGTGGCGAACGAGGACGCCGGCAACGCGTCGATCATCGACCCCGCGAGCGGCAAGGTGGTCGCCTCGCTCGTCGTCGGCACCGAGCCCGAAGGCGTGACCGTGTCTCCCGACGGGCGCTGGGTGTACGTCACGGCGGAGACGAGCAACACGATCTCGGTGATCGACATGCGGACGGAGAAGGTCGTCGCGACGTTCCTCGTCGACGCGCGTCCGCGCTCGACGGCGTTCTCTCCCGACGGACGCTTCGCCTGGGCGACGAGCGAGATCGGTGGCACCGTGGCGCGCATCGACGCCCGGAAGCATCGCGTGCTGGCGCGCATGCGCATCGGCACCGGGGAGGAGAAGCCTGTCGGCATCGACGTCTCTCCCGATGGACGCCGGCTGTACGTGGCCCTCGGTGCCGGCCACGCTCTGGTGCAGCTGGACGCCACGTCGCTACGCGAGCTCGGACGCGTGACGATCGGCCGTCGGCCGTGGGGAGTCGCCCTCTCCCCGGACGGCCGCTTTGCCTACACGGCGAATGGGCTCACCAACGACATCTCCGTCGTCGACGTGGGCACCATGCGCGTGGTCCGCAGCGTGAAGGTCGGGACGCGGCCGTGGGGAGTGGCCGTGGTGCGGTGAGTGGGTGAGTTGGATCGTGGGATAGTGGGTTGCAAACCAACTCGCGAAACGGCCCTGGTCACAACCGGTGTGGAAGCCTCGTCGAGAGCGCTCCACGCGGTTCGTGACCAGGGGCCGTGCAACTCACCAATCAACCGACCAACCATCCAGCTATCCAACTCACCAACTCACGCCCTTTGAAGCATCGCCTCCCGTCGCGCCCCGATCACCGCCGCCGCCCGAGCCAGCACCTCCCGCTCCCGCACCAGCGACACGCGGAAGTAGCCTCGTCCCCCATCGCCGAACGCGAGCCCCGGGGTCACGACGATGCCGTCCTCGTCGATCAGCGTGCGTACCCACTCCCAGTCGTCCGTGCCCTCGGGGGTCGGCAACCACAGGTACATCGACGCCGGGGGCGGCTCGGCATTCCAGCCTGCGCCGTGGAAGGCGGTCATCATCGCGTC
>DATFOL010000538.1:0-7520 GCA_035265545.1 Gemmatimonadaceae bacterium
GGCCTCGACGCGCTGAAGCAGGCGTGGTGGAGCAGGCTGCTGGAGATGCGGAAGCTGGTCGTTCAACCGGTGCGCGACGTCGAGCTGCCCTGACGTGGAGCTCCATCGCGGCGACGCCGCGTATCCGTCCGCGCTCGACGATTGTCCCGATCCGCCGCGCGTCCTCTGGGCGCGCGGCAACCTCTCGCTCCTCGAGCATCCGACGGTCGCGATCGTAGGCACTCGGCGATCCACCGCGTACTCGGAGCGCGTCACCAGGCAACTGGCGACCACACTCGCGCGCGCGGGGGCGTGCGTCATCAGTGGGCTGGCGCGAGGCGTGGACGCGGCAGCGCATCGCGGCGCGCTCGAGGTCTGCGGCGCAACGGTGGCGGTCCTCGGGACCGGCCTCGACGTCTGCTATCCGAAAGCACACGCGCCGTTGCAGCGCGAGATCGGCGAGCGTGGGCTGCTGCTCAGCGAGCTCGCGCCGCAGGACGCGGCCCACCGGGGCTCCTTCCCGCGACGGAACCGCATCATCGCGGCGCTGGCCAAGGTCACCATCGTAGTCGAAGCCGGCGTGAAGAGCGGCGCGCTGATCACCGCCATGCACGCGCTGGAGATGGGGAGAACGGTCGCCGCCGTGCCCGGCCCCATCGACGTGCCTCAGAGCATGGGGAGCAACGAGCTTCTACGCGATGGTGCCACCCTCATTGCCGGAATGGCCGACGCTGTAGCACTCCTCGGCCTCACGGCCCCGATCCGGCTCCAGGAGCTACCGGAGGGCGGCGCGGAGCGCACCATCTGGGACGCGCTCGAGCGTGGAGGGCTCGACCTGGAGTCGCTTTCGGCGCGGGCTGCACTGCCCGCGCACCGCGCACTGGCTGCGGTGAGCGCGCTCGAGCTGCGTGGGCTCGTCGAGTGCGCCCTCAGCGGCGAGATCCGCCGCATGTGACGCGAGCGGTGGCGCCGCTGTGGGGTATGCACCAGCACCCGAGCGATATTGTGCCGTGACCCGCCACGTTTACGTCCACGTTCCATTCTGCACTCGGCGATGCTCGTACTGCGATTTCTCCATCGCGGTACGACGCAACGTGCCTGTCGACGAGTACGTCGCCGCGCTCGAGCGCGAGCTGGTGATCCGGTTCGGCGGTGACCAGCCAATCGAAGTGGAGACCCTCTACCTCGGTGGCGGAACGCCGTCGCGGCTCGGCGGCGTTGGCGTCGCCCGGGTGGTCGATCTGCTCCAGCGCTACTTTCCGCTCGCGCCGGGCGGCGAGCTCACGATCGAGGCGAACCCCGACGACATGGACGCGGAGGCGATCGACGCGTGGGTGGCAGCGGGGGTCAACCGACTGTCCCTTGGATCACAGAGCTTCGATGACCGCGCGCTCGCGTGGATGCACCGTACCCACGACGCATCGGCGATCGAGCGTGCCGTCGAAACCGCGCGCGCCGGTGGGCTGGACGACCTCTCCCTGGACCTGATCTTTGCCCTTCCAGCGGAGCTCGAGCGTGATTTCGCCTCCGACGTGCGCCGCCTGCTCTCATTGAGCCCGAGCCACGTCTCGCTCTACGGGCTGACGGTGGAGCCGTCGACCCCTCTCGGTCGCTGGGTAGCGCGCGCCGTGACCACCGAGGCCGATGAGGAAGGCTACGAGCGAGAGTTTCTCACCGCGCACGAGCTTCTCACCGCGGCCGGACTCGAGCATTACGAGGTATCCAACTACGCGCAGCCGGGTCGACGCTCGCGACACAACTCGTCCTACTGGGCGGGGAGCCCATACGTGGGACTCGGCCCCGCTGCCCACGGATTCGATGGGGAGGAGCGCCGGTGGAACACCCGCGCCTATACGGCATGGCGCGACCAGGTAATGTCGGGGATCGATCCGTCCGAGGGCACAGAGATGCTCACCGAGGCAAACCGAACGGCCGAGTCGGTGTATCTAGGATTGCGGACGGACCGGGGCCTCGAGCTCCAGGCGGAGGAGCGTGACTTGGTCGCACCGTGGGAAGTCGCTGGATGGGCACACCTGGGTTCCGACGGTCGGCTTCGGTGCACGCCTCTGGGCTGGCTGCGCCTCGACACACTGGCCGCTGCCTTGACGCATCACCGAAGTCGTTAGCATATTTAGACTTATGACCACTTCAGACGAGCTGACTCCGCGCGAGCGCCGCGTACTAGAGGCGGTCATTCAGACGTACGTCCAGACCGCCGAGCCCGCCGGGTCGCGCGTTCTCGCGCGTCGCCATGGGCTCGGCGTCTCCCCGGCGACGATCCGCAACACGATGAGCGACCTCGAGGAGAAGGGGTTCCTGACCCATCCCCACACCTCGGCTGGTCGGGTGCCGACTGACAAGGCGTACCGGGCCTACGTGGACTCGCTGCTCAACTCGCATCCTGGGACGATTGTCCCCGCCGAGCGCGAGCGGTTGCGCGAGCATCTGTCCGCCAATCACTCCACCATCGAGACCATTCTGCGTCGAGCGGCGCAGAGCCTCGGAGTGCTCACCCAGGAGCTCGGCGTCGCGCTCGGTCCCCAACTCGACGCGAGCGTGCTGCGTCGTCTGGAGCTGGTACGGGTCGGCGCCGAGCGGCTGCTGCTCGTTCTCACGCTCGACGCCGGTGTCGTGCGCACCGTGTTCGTCGAGGTCACGGGCACGCTGGCCGACGTCGCCGTCTCCGAGGTCACGCGCGTGCTCAACGAGCGGCTCGCGGGCCACACGCTCCGCGAATTGCGCGCGTCGGTGGCCGAGCGGCTCCGAGACTCGCAGACCAAGGCTGGAGCCGAGGAGCTGCTGAACATCTTCGTGCAGGAGGGCGAGCAGTTGTTCGACGCCGCGCTCCCGATCGGCGAGGGAAGCGTGATCGTCGGTCAGGCGAGCGTGCTCGCCGAGCAGCCGGAGTTCAGCGGCGCGGACAACCTGCGTCGCCTCCTCTCGCTCACGGAAGAGCCCGCGCGCCTTGCCGATGCGCTTCGGCGCAAGCACAGCGGAGACATCCGCCCCGAGGTGAGCATCACCATCGGCGGGGAGCACGGCGACCCTCGGCTGGATCAGTTCACCGTCGTCACGGCCGAGTACCACGCGGGTGCGCTCGCTGGCGTGATCGGCGTGATCGGGCCCACGCGCATGCCCTACGAAAAGGTCATCGCGCTCGTTCAGCACACGTCGCGCTTGCTGAGCGATTTACTTTGAGAGAAGTGGCGCGCGCACGTCGCGCCGCGACTCCTGACTGACAGACTACATCATGGCTGATTTTTACGGCGTCCTCGGCGTCGATCGCGGTGCGTCGGACGATGACATCAAGAAGGCCTATCGCAAGCTTGCGATGGCCTATCATCCCGACCGGAACAACGGGGCGAAGGAAGCCGAGGAGAAGTTCAAGGAGATCACGGAGGCGTACGACGTCCTGCGCGATCCGCAGAAGCGCGCCGCGTACGACCGGTACGGCGAGGCGGGGCTGCGCGGCGGCGGTGGCGGCTATCACCACGTCGATCTCTCCGAGGCGCTCGGCATCTTCATGCGCGACTTCGGAAACTTCTCCGGCCTCGAGGATCTGTTCAGTCGAGGGCAGGGAGCGAGTGGCACGCGCGCGGGCACCGACGTGAAGCTCACCGTTCCACTCACGCTCGCCGAGGTGGCGACCGGTGTGGAGAAGCAGATCACGCTCAAGGTGCTCGACCCCTGCGACCGCTGTCATGGCAGCGGCGCGGAGCCAGGCAGCAAGGCCCAGCAGTGCCCCACGTGTGCCGGACAGGGCGAGGTGCGTCGAGCGCAGCGCTCCTTCTTCGGTCAGTTCGTCACGGTCGCTCCGTGCCCGACCTGCCACGGCGACGGCAAGATCATCGAGTCCCAGTGCAAGAAGTGCCGGGGCGACGGCCGAGTGCGCGGCGAGAAGATGATCAAGGTCTCGATTCCCGCCGGAGTCGCGACGGGGCAGTACATGACGATGCGCGGCGTCGGGAACGCAGCGCAGCGTGGAGGCGAGCGCGGCGACGTGCACGTCGTCTTCGACGTCGCCGACGATCCGCGGTTCGAGCGGGATGGTGAGGATCTCTACACCGAAGTGCTCGTCACCTATCCGCAGCTCGTACTGGGCGCGACGCTGGACGTGCCCACCGTGACGTCGAGCGTCGCGCTCGCCATTCCTCCTGGAACGCAGAGCGGACAACTGTTCCATCTACGCGGCCGCGGGCTGGCTCGCGTGAACTCTTCCGGAACGGGCGACCTGCACGTGCGCGTGCAGCTCTGGACTCCGGAGAAGCTCACGCTGGAGGAGGAGCAGTTGATCGAGCGACTGGCGAAGATCCAGCAGGCGGTTCCCGCGGATCGCGGCAAGGGCTTCTGGGCGAAGATGAAGGAAGCGTTGGGCGCGTGAGCTGGCTCGCCGTGCGGGTGAGCGCCGGTGACGCACGCGATGCCGCGCTCGCTGCGCTGTTCGAGCTCGGATCGCAAGGCGTACAGGAGCTCGGCGACGAGCTCGTGACGCACTTCGCCGACGACGTTACGGCGGAAGACGTCGTTCGCACGATCCGCGACGCAGCTCCGGGCGCGACGGTGCACACCTCGCGCGTCGAGGCCGTCGACTGGAGCGAAGAGTGGAAGAAGGGCGTGGGCGCCCATGATCTCGGTGCCCTATCGATCGTGCCGCCCTGGCTCGCCCACGGCCGCGATCGCGCCCGTACCGTGATCATCGAACCGGAGATGGCCTTCGGGACAGGCGAGCATCAGACGACACGCGGTGTCGTGCGGCTGTTGCCCGCACTCATTCGCCCAGGCGACCGGGTGGCCGATCTCGGATCCGGAAGCGCCGTACTGGCGATCGCCGCGGCGAAGCTGGGCGCAGCACACGTCGTCGCGATCGAGATCGATCCTGATGCCATCGCCAACGCCAACGAGAACGTGGAGCGCAATGAGGTCGGCGGGATCGTGACGGTGCTCGAGGGAGACGCGGCGGTGCTGCTCCCACTCGTCGCGCCCGCGCGCGTGGTGCTCGCCAACATCATCTCCTCCGTGCTTCTCGAGCTGCTGCCGGCGATCGGCAGTGCGCTGAGCACGGACGGCGAGGCGATTCTGAGCGGAATTCTCATCGAGGAGCGTGAGACGATGCTGTCGGTGCTCGCGCGCGATGGCTGGCGACTCGTGGCCGAGGACGTCGAGGGATCCTGGTGGACGGCGCGGGTCGCTCGCTCGTAGCCACCTTCTATGCGCCCGGCCCCTGGACTGAGCGCGTCACGCTCGACCAGGGCGCGGCGCACCACGCGGCGGTCAAGCGCTTGTCCGTAGGCGATCCGGTCCGGCTGACGGGAGGAGACGGCCGCCGCGCACACGGGGACGTCGCGGTGCTCGACAAGCGGCGGCTCGAGATCGAGTGCGATCTCGCGAGCCTCGACCTCGTGCCGGCGCCGGCGCACGTGGCGCTCTGGGCGCCCGTTGGAGACCGCGATCGGATGCTGCTGCTCGCCGAGAAATCCGTCGAGCTGGGCGCATCGGCGTGGCGCTCGGTCGTCTACCGACGCTCGCGCAGCGTCACCCCGCGAGGGGAGGGCGCCGCCTTCCAGGAGAAGCTGCGGCTGCGCATGGTGGCCGCGCTCGAGCAGTGCGGCGGCGCGTGGCTCCCAAAGCTGGAGCCCGAGACGGAAGCAGCCGACGCGATTGCACCGATGCCGACCGGGCACGGCATCCTGCTGGACGGTGGCGGCGCGGCGTTCACGGACGTGTGGCCGAGCATTCACGCGCCGGTAGTGCTCGCGTTGGGCCCGGAGGGCGGGCTCGACCCCGCAGAGCGTCGCGCGTTCGCCGAGGCCGGCTGGCGCACCGCGTCGCTCGGCGCCAACGTCCTTCGATTCGAGACCGCCGGCATCGCCGCTCTGGCCCTCTCCCGCGCTCTGCTGAGATCGACATGACCGACAGCTGCCTCTTCTGCCGCATCGTCCGCGGCGAAATCCCCGCGAAGGTGATCCACGAGGACGAGCATACACTGGCCTTTCGCGACATCGACCCGAAGGCGCCGACGCACGTGCTCGTGATCCCGAAGGCGCATCTGCCATCGCTCAACGAGGCCACCGACGCCGCGCAGCTCGGTCGCCTGATGCTCGTGGCGGCGCAGCTCGCGAAAGCGGAAGGGATCTCGGAGGACGGCTACCGCACCGTGGTGAACTCCGGCGCGAACGCAGGCCAGACGGTCTTCCACGTGCACCTCCATCTACTGGGCGGGCGACGTCTCGGCTGGCCCCCGGGCTGACCGGCAGGATACTTTACGAGGTCTCTCACGCGCACGGGAAATGGCTCTGTTCGACACGCTGCAGAACGACCTCAACGCCGCTCGCAAGGCGCAGGACAAGCCACGGGTCCTCGTGCTCGGCACCATCTTCTCCGACGCCAAGAATCGGAAGATCGAGCTTCGACGCGACCTCACCGACGACGAGGTGATCGACGTGCTGCGGAAGGGGATCAAGCGGCGGCGCGAGTCGATCGAGATGTACGCCGGGAAGCGCGAGGATCTGGCCGAGAAGGAGCGCGCGGAAGTCGCGATCCTCGAGACGTACCTGCCGGCGGCGGTGAGCGACGAGGAGCTTCGCGCGGCCGTGCGCGCCGCCATTGCCGGCGGCGCGGCGCAGATCGGCGCGGTGATGGGCAAGGTGCTCCCGCAGTTCAAGGGGCGCGCCGAGGGGAGCACGATCAATGCGATCGCGCGTGAGGAGCTGAGCAAGCAGGGGTGACGGTGGGGGCTTCGATCGGTTGGCCGAACCCGAACGACGCGCGGCGTCCGTTCGGGTTTTTCGTCCCGGAACACTACCTACGATGAACGCGCACGCGCTCGGCATTCTCGAGTATCCGCGGTTGCTCGAAGTCGTCGCGGGCTTCGCCGCGTCCGCGCCTGGCGCGGCGCGCGTGCGCGCGCTCGCTCCGCGCGCCGACATCGCGTGGCTCGAGGCCGAGCATCGTCGCGTTGCGGCCATCCGTGGTCTCCTCGGCGGCGATCTTCCCTGGTCGCCCGAGCCCGTGCCCGTGCTGGATGCTGCGCTGCAGCGCCTTCGAGTCGCCGGCATCATGTGGAGCTCGCACGAGCTCCTCCTTGGCGGCGTCCTTCTGCGCTCGGCGCGGCGCACCCGAGAGGCACTTCGCGACGAGCGGCGGCCGGCCGTGCTGCGCGCGGTGCTCGCGCCGTTCGTCGAGCGCATGGTGGTCGCGAAGTCGCAGGAGGAGCAGATCGAGCGCGCCATCGGCGAGGACGGCCTCGTGCGCGACGAGGCCTCGCCGGCACTGCGCCGAATCCGTCGCGAGCTGCGGGCGTCGCACGGAGAGCTGGTGCGTATCCTCGAGCGGGTGATGGGCGGGCTCGAGGCGCATCATCGTGCCCCCGACATGTCGGTGACCGTGCGCGAAGGACGCTACGTCATCCCCGTCCGGCGCGAAGGCGTCCGCCAAGTGGGCGGGATCGTGCACGGCGCGTCGGGCACCGGCGGCACCCTGTTCGTCGAGCCACCGGCCGCGATCGAGTTCGGCAACCGGATTCGCGAGCTCGAGGGCGAGGA
>DATFOL010000539.1:0-2625 GCA_035265545.1 Gemmatimonadaceae bacterium
GCACCGATGTGCGGGGGGTCACGCAGCGGCAGCTCGACGCCGTCGCGCTCACGCTCAACACGCGCCCACGCAAGACACTGGACTGGCACACGCCGGCCGCAGTCCTCGCGGTCACCGTTGCGTCGACCGGTTGAAACCACCAACGGAAACGGCCGGATCACTCCTCTCCGGGTCGGGATGCTTGTGACCGCAGCACCGCGCCCCTCCATCCACGACCACAAGGATTTTTCTTGGCTGCGGCGCAGTGATCCATGCGCCGCCACTGCGTCGATCCGTGGCAATCCGAGTCATCCGTTCAGATCCGCGTTCCCGCCGTGCGCACGCAAGAAGCAGCATCCGTCGCGATACGGGATCAGCTCACGCCGTGGCCCAGATCCGTACCGACACGACGATCAGGAAGATCGCGAACACGCGCTTGGCCATCATCGGATTGAGCTGCTGCATCATGATCGCGCCGACGTATGCGCCGATGAAGATGCCGAGCGCGATGAGCAGCGAGGCGCGGATGTCGAGGTGGCCGTTCTTGTAGTACTGCCACGCGCCCAGGGCGCCGACGGGGAGCAGGAGGGCCCCGAGCGACGTACCGGTGGCCATTGCCGGCTGCATGCGCCCGACCAGCAGCAAGGCGGGGACGATGATGATGCCGCCACCGATGCCGAACAGCCCCGAAAGGAGCCCGGCGCCGAGGCCGATCGCAAGGTAGAGGAGTGCCATGCAGGATGCTGACGTCTGTGGCGCGGCCGCGCAACCGTAGGCGCCGGCGTGCATTGGCGCGGGCTTCCTTCGCGCGGAGGCCGTGGATAGCATTCGCCCCTTGCCCGCCGCACCCACTCCGCCGCCTGCCCGATGATCAGTCCGTCTTCGCTCGCCTTCCTCAAGCGTCTGCTGGACGCCCCCGCCCCCTCGGGGTTCGAGACGGTGGCCGCGCGCGTCTGGCGTACCGAAGCGAGCACCTTCGCGGACAAGGTGACCACGGACGTGGCGGGGAACAGCATGGCCGAGGTGAACCCGAACGGCTCGCCGACGATCATGCTCGACGGGCACATCGACGAGATCGGCGTCATCGTCCAGTACATCGACGACGAGGGCTATCTCTACATCTCGCCTATCGGCGGCTGGGACCCGCAGGTGTTGGTCGGCCAGCGCCTGCGCTTCCTCGGCAACGACGGCGACGTGCTCGGCGTCGTGGGCAAGAAGCCGATCCACCTGATGAAGCAGGACGACCGCGAGCGCGCGTCCAAGTTCACCGATCTGTGGGTGGACATCGGGGCGACGAGCCGCGTCGAGGCGGAGGCGCGGGTGAGCGTGGGCGATCCGGGGGTGCTCGACTCGCGCACCCTCGATTTCCCGAACGACCGAATCGTCTCGCGCTCGATCGACGACCGGATCGGCGCGTTCGTGGTGCTGGAAGCGCTGCGTCGGTACGCCGAGAAGCCGGGTGCGGCGCGAGTGGTCGCGGCGGCGACGACTCAGGAGGAGATCGCCTGGCACGGCGGCGGCGCGGCGATCAGCGCGCACGCGATCAACCCGAAGATCGCCCTCGTCGTCGACGTCACCTTCGCGACGGACCACCCGAACATCGAGAAGAAGGAGATCGGCGAGCACAAGATGGGCGGCGGGCCGATCCTCAGCCGCGGCGCGCTTATCTCACCAGTTGTGCTCCAGTTGTTGCGCGAGACGGCCAGGAAGCACGATATCGCGCACGTCGTGCACGCCGTGGGGCGCGACACTTCGACGAACGCCGACGCGATCCACATCGCGCGCGAGGGAGTGGCGACGGGACTGGTCTCGATCCCGAACCGCTACATGCACTCGCCGAACGAGATGGTGTCGCTCGTCGACGTCGACAACGCGGCGACGCTCATCGCCGAGTTCTGCCGGGCGATCACTGCCGAGACGGACCTGACGGCGCGCTGAGGCGGTCCGTCGGCGCGCGTGCCGGCACCCGCGTCTCGCGATCGCTATCGCGGCGTGTGGCCGTACATCACCGCCGTCCCCCCGAGCGTGTCGAGCAGCGGCATCGAGAGCACGGCGTAGTCGATGGAAGTGAGCGCGCTCACGACGGCGCGCTGCGGCAGCGACGCGCGCTCGTAGTTGTGGTCCGGCAACACGAAGCGATTCAGTCGCGCGAGCAGGTTGAAGTGTCGCACCTGGAGATCCGGCAGGTGGCGCGTGATGATGTCCACCTCCGAGCGCTCGAGGGGACGCTCGTCGGGCGTTGCGTCCGTCTTCACCGGAAGCATTAGCCGAAGCTTGCGCAGCCACGGGCTGAGGTTCATCGGCTCCCCGAAGATGATCACCGCGCCCGGCTTCGCCCACCGCACCAGGTTGCGCATCACGTTGTCGAGGTCCGGGATGAGATGGTGCAGCACCGCGTCGCCCCAGATCACGTCGAACGACCCGTCGGGGAACTCTGCCCGCTCGAGCGGCGAGCAGACAAAGGTGGTCGACGCGCTCACGCCATTCACCTCGGCGCGCTTCCTCGCCAGCTCGATCGCCTTGGCCGAGATGTCGATGCCCGTGACGCGCGCGCCGAGCATCGCGAGATTCATGGCGTTGATCCCGTCGCCACAGCCGACGTCGAGCACCGATTTGCCGGCGAGGGAGCCGAGGATCCGGAAGCGG
>DATFOL010000540.1:0-7403 GCA_035265545.1 Gemmatimonadaceae bacterium
AACGACTCAGACGTGCTCGCCCGTCCACCCCGCGGATTGCGCGCTCTGCCAGGTGCTGGTGCGCGTCGCGCCGCCCTCCGAGAGTCCAGCGCTTCCCGCTATCGCCGACGCCGTACGCCCATCGGCCACCTCGCCGATCCCGCGTCACGCGACGCGCGCGCTCGCGGCGGTCGCGCTTCCGAGAGCACCACCCTCGCTGAGCTGATCGCGCCGATCGCACGACGTTGTTCGCGCTCTGGCGCGGCTCCGTGCGGTTGACGGCTGACGTTCACTGATCCTCGCGTTGCTCCGTGCCTGAGGGCCAGAGCAATGCGTCAAGTGCTCACCATGGCTCATCCACTCATGCGCATCATCGCAATGGGCATGGCCGCGCTCCTCCTCGCCGCGCCGATCGCCGGCGCGCAGGACAGCACGGCCGCTCGCAGCAAGTCGCGACAGGATTCGATCGCGAAGGCGGTTCGGGATTCTATCGCGCTCATGAAGGAGCTCGGCGGCGCGCTCGCCGCGCCGGCACCGGATTCGGCGAATGCGGCCACGCCCGCGACACCGCAGCCCAGCAGTCCACAAGGCGGGCCGTCCAACCCGCGCCTCCTTCCCGACGTCAGCGTGGTCGGCGACCTCATGGCCGATCTCTCGCCCGACGGCAGCACCCAGGAAGATCGATCGCGCCTCGGGGTGCGCGAGGTCGAGGTGACGCTCGCCGCGGTCGTCGACCCGTACTTTCGCGGCGAGGTCTTGTTCGGCTACAGCGACGCCGAGGGTGTGGCGATCGAGACGGCACAGCTGATCACCACGGCTCTTCCTGCCCAGCTCGAGGCGCATCTCGGTCGCTTCTTCATGCCGTTCGGGAAGCAGATCACGACCCATCGTCACGATCTCCACACGATCGAGTACCCGTATGTGATTCAGGGTCTCTTCGGGCCCGAGGGCATGCGAGGCACGGGGGTGTGGGTGAGTCGCGTCTTCTCGCCGCTCGGCTTCTATCAGGAACTCAATGTCACGGCGATCGACCGGGTGGCGGAGGACGGGGATCTCAACACGACCGTGCCCGTGAATCGATCCCTCGGCGGCCTCGGGTACGCGGCGCGCCTGCGCAACTACTTGGACATCAACGAGGCGTCCAACCTCGAGCTGTCGTTCTCGGCGCTCACGGGACGTCGCGCGCAACCGCTCGCCGAGAGCTATGTGACCGCACTGGCGCTTGCCGGCGTCGAGGCGAACGCCACGGCGGCGCGCCAGACGACCGTCGGCGCGGATTTCACGTATCGATGGAGGCCACTCCAGGAGGGGCTCTACCGATCGCTGATCCTCCAGGCGGAGGTCATGCATCAAGCGAACGAGCGCGACCCTCGGGTGCCTTCGCTAGCGGGGTGCACGGACGATTGTCGACTCGTCGCCCTCGTACCTGGCAGCTACGCTGGCCCGACGCGCGGCTTCACCGGCGCCTACGCCTTCGGCCGCTATCAGACGACTCGCCGCTCGTTCCTCGGGACGCGGTTCGACTATCTGCAGGATCCTGCGAACGACGGACGGACCCTCACCGCTGGGTCCGGGTATCTCGAATACTTCCCGAGCGAGTTCTCGAAGTTGATCGCCGGGTACGAGGCGGTTTCGCGCACCGGAGACTCGGTCCTTCACCGCATCCTGCTGCAGGCCGTGTTCGCGCTCGGCCCGCACCGGCCGCACCCCTTCTGAGGTGCGCCTGTCACCACGGAGCTCCATATGATTCGACGCATCGCTTCGCTGTTCCTCGCGGGGGCGCTGGCGCTTGCCCCCCGCGTCGTGCAGGCGCAGCTCAAGGTGGTCACGAGCACCACAGATCTATACGACATCGCCAAGGCGGTCGGCGGGCAGAACATCACCGCCACCCACATCGGCGAGGGCTACCAGGACCCGCACTTCATCGAAGCCAAGCCCAGCTTCGTGCTTCAGCTGCGCAATGCCGATGTATGGGCGTTCGTGGGGCTCGACCTCGAGATCGGATGGATGCCCCTCCTGCTCGATGGCGCGAGGAACCCGAAGATTCGTCTGGGCGGGTCGGGATACGTGGACGTGTCCCGCGCCATCAGCGTGCTCGATCGGCCGACGGGTGCCGTCGACCGCAGCATGGGCGACGTGCACGCGCTGGGGAACCCGCACTACTGGCTCGATCCCGAGAACGGACGCCGCATCGCGAGGCTGTTCCGCGCGAAGTTCTCCGAGCTCGATCCCAAGAACGCCTCGGCGTACGCGGCGAACGCGCAGGCATTCGAGAACCGCCTCAATGCGGCGGAGCGAGCCTGGGCTGGCGACGTGGCGGCCATCAAGGGCAAGCCGGTCGTTGCCTGGCACACGAGCTGGCGCTATTTGGCTGGATACACTGGCATGAACATCGTTGCGTTCATGGAGCCCAAGCCGGGCGTGCCCCCGTCTCCGGCGCATCTCTACCAGGTGATCCAGACGGTGAAGCGCACCGGGGCGAAGGCCATCATCATGGAACCCTACTACGACCGCAAGACGGCGGACCTCGTCGCGAAGCAGACGGGCGTGAAGGTGCTCGTGCTGCCGCCCTCGGTGGGCGGCGCGCGCAGTGCCCCTGTCAACGACTACATCGCGCTGATGAAGTACGACATGGCGCAGCTGGCGGCCGCGGTGCGATGACCGCGCTCATCACGTTCGACCACGCGACGCTCGGGTACGGGCGTCGCGTGGTGCTCTCCGACATCAGCTTCGAGATTCCTGCGGGCGACTTCCTCGGGCTCGTTGGCCCGAACGGCGCGGGCAAGACCACCATCCTGCGCGCGATTCTCGGTTCGCTCGAGCCGCTCCAGGGCACAGTCGTCAAGGCTGAAGGGCTTCGCTTCGGTTACGTGCCGCAACGGGATTCGGTGGATTACGGCTTTCCGCTGAAGGTGCTCGACGTCGTCATGATGGGGCGTTACGACCGGATCGGCCTCGTTCGGCGTCCGTCACGGGTCGATCGCGACCTCGCCGGCGCCGCGCTCGATCACGTCGGCATCGGCCATCTGGCCGAGCAGCAGCTGAACGCGCTCTCAGGCGGGCAGAAGCAGCGGGTCCTCATCGCGCGCGCGCTCGTGGGCCAGCCGAACGTGCTCGTGCTCGACGAGCCCACCAACGGCATGGACCTCGTCTCGACGACTCAGATCCTCGGCCTCGTGCGAGAGCTGCACGAGCGTGACAACCTCACCGTGCTCATGGTGAGCCACGCGCTCAACGAGGTCGCGAACTACGTCAGCCGCATCGCGCTGGTGGTCGAGCGCGGCTTCCGCATCGGCACGGTCGCCGACATCATGACCGAGGAGACGCTGACGCACATGTACGGCATCCCGGTGGACGTCGACGAGATGCACGGCCACCGCATCGTCGTGGCACGCCGCACGGCTCCCGAAGGCATGGCGGTCGTGAAGGCCGGAGGCCGCCGTGCTTAGCACGGTCCTGCTCTTCCGGGAGGCACTCTACGGCGCGCTCGTTATCGCGCTCGCGTGCTCCGTGCTCGGCGTCTACGTCGTGCTGCGTCGGATCGTCTTCGTCGGCGCCGCCATCGCCCAGCTGTCCACGGCGGGAATCGCGCTCGCGCTCTTCCTCGCGGGCACCGGCGTCATCGGCGGATTTGCCGGCCACACGACGGCCTTCGCGCTCGCCTTCGCCCTCGCGGGCGCGATGTTCTTCGGGCTCGGTGGCGGCCAGCGCGCCGGCGTCCCTCCCGATGCGACCATCGGCGTCGGCTACGCCGTGGCCGCGGCCGCCGGCATCCTGCTCATCTCGAAAGCGTCCAGCGGCGAGGCACACGACATCTTCCTCTCGGGCAACATCCTGGGCATCACGCGCACCGATACGCTGGTGCTGCTCGCGGTGACGGTGCCGGTCCTGCTCGTCCACGCCCTGTTCTATAAGGAATTCCTCTTCGTCTCGTTCGATCGCGAGACGGCTCGGACCCTGGGGTACCGGGTCACCTTCTGGAACCTGTTCCTGTACTTCACGCTCGGCCTCGTCATCGCGTTCGCGATGCAGTTCGCCGGCGTGATGCTCGTCTTCAACTTTCTCGTGCTCCCCGCCGTGACTGGGCTGCTGCTCGCGCGAAGCATGCGCGCGATCTTCACCGTGTCGGTGGCCAGCGCGCTCGTCGCGGCCGTGATCGGGTTCTCGCTCTCCGTCCCGTTCGACCTGCCGTCGGGCCCATCGATCATCGCCGTCTCGGGAGCGCTCGCGCTCATCGCCTGGACTGCGCGCACGATGCAGCGGCGAGCGTAAGTCCGGCGGTGAATGATGAGGCCGAACGGCGGTGAGTTAGTGAGTTGGATAGCGAGTTGGTTGGTCGGTTGATTGGTGAGTTGAACCGCGAACGGCGACGAACCGGCGTGGAAACCTCTCAGTGGAGGCTCCACGCCGGTTCGTGGCATGTGCTGTCAACTCACATAAAAAACCGACCAACGAGCCCACGATCCAACTCACCAACTCACCGCCGCCCACGCCCCTCCCTAGGGCGCGCGCGACCCCGCATACGCCGCCGCCGCCACCATGTCATCGATCGTCATCGTGGCCGCCACTTCGCGCATCGGGACGGCTGCCGGCGTGTCGCGCGCACCCGTGCGGAAGGCGATCAGCTGTCGAAGCATGTACGACGGGGACCGCCCGGCGAGCGGCGGTACGAGCTTGACCCCGCGCAGATCCGCGCCGTGGCAGCTCGCGCAGCCCTTCACCCCTCGACGCGCGTCGCCAACGGTGAGCGCGCGTCCGCGTGCCAGGCTGCCTCGCGGCACGTACGCCGTGTACTCCGTCATCGGGTCGTGCAGCTCGTGCCGACGCAGGTCGACGGCCACCTCGACCAGGCGACCGTCGAGCGGCTCGCGCCCTGTGCCGGGTAGCACGGTCGACAGCCCATTGAGCGGCATGAATCGCGGCACGCTGTCCGTCTCGACGACGCGTGACGCCCGGCGGGCGCGGACGCGCGCGAAGTAGCGTGCCGCTTCCTCCAGCTCCGCGTCGGTGACGCTGTCGGCGATCAACTTCATTGCGACTTCGGGCGGGTAGGGCACGGAAGAGGCGCTGTGTCGCGCGCGCGTGCGGATATCCTTCACCTGCTGCACGAAGTACGGGACCGGCAGTCCCGCGACCGTCGCGTTCTCGGGACGTCCGCGGCCGTCGGCGAGATGACAGAACCCGCATGCCATCACCGCCGGCCGCCGGCCGTGCATCACGATTGGCGGCGCGACCCGATGCGTCCCCGGATTCCAATCGGCGACGTAGAATCGGTCGCGCGTCCGGGCGACCCTGAACTTGGCCCGGCTCGTCGGCAGTGTAGCCACCACACTGGTATCCGTGCCCGTCGCGTTCGGCGCAGTCGCCGCGCCGAGCACCGGGAAAGCCCACGCTGGCACCGGGAACGAATCCGCGCTCGCCGCGTGCGATGTTTGGGCATGCAGCGCGGGCTGGGCGAGCGAGGCACAGCTCGCGGCGAGGGCCAATCGGCGGAACGTCCGAACGGCGCTCGCCGAGGAATGAAGTGTGAGACGAGTGGTCATGGTGGCTGGGAAGTTCGTGCGCGTATGCGCGACGCGCCATCCGAGGCGTCGCCGCCGTCGCGCGCCGCCCGTTCAGCAGCGGTGGATGGCTCTGCCCGCCTTGCGTCGACGGTATGCATTTCCGCGTACACCGCCCTCCCCACCTGCGCAGTCCGCCCGACTAGCTTTATGGTCTCTTATGACCAAACGCGAAGACGCCCTCGAGTACCACGCGAGAGGACGACCCGGCAAGATCGCCGTCGTCCCTACCAAGCCGCTCAACAATCAGCGCGACCTCTCGCTCGCCTACTCCCCCGGAGTGGCCGAACCCTGTCTCGCGATCAAGGACGACCCCGAGGCGGCCTACCGATACACGGCTCGCGGCAATCTCGTCGCCGTCGTCACCAACGGCACCGCCGTGCTCGGACTGGGCAACATCGGCGCGCTCGCCGGCAAGCCGGTCATGGAGGGCAAGGGAAACCTCTTCAAGCAGTTCGCCGACATCGACGTGTTCGATCTCGAGGTGGGCTCCGAGTCTCCAGACGACGTCATCAAGTTCTGCCAGCTCCTCGAGCCCACGGTCGGCGGGATCAATCTCGAAGACATCAAGGCACCCGACTGCTTCTACATCGAGGAGACGCTGCGGAAGACGCTCAAGATCCCCGTCTTCCACGACGACCAGCACGGCACGGCGATCATCTCCGGCGCCGCCCTGCTCAACGCACTCGAGATCGTCGGCAAGCACATCGATCAGGTGAGAGTCGTCTTCTCGGGGGCGGGCGCGTCGGCGATCGCGACGGCCGAGCACTACGTCCGCCTCGGCGTGCGCCGCGAGAACATCCTCATGTGCGACCGCGCCGGCGTGATCTACGAGGGGCGCGACGGCGACCTCGATCCGTACAAGGCGCGATTCGTCCGCGAGACCGCGGCTCGCTCGGTCGCCGATGCGCTCGTCGGCGCCGACGTCTTCGTCGGACTGTCGGTCGCCGGGGCGATCACTCGCGAGATGGTGGCGCAGATGTCCAACCGCCCGATCATCTTCGCCCTCGCCAACCCGAATCCGGAGATCACCCCCGACGAAGTGCGCTCCGTGCGCTCCGACGCTATCGTCGCCACCGGGCGCAGTGACTTCCCCAATCAGGTCAACAACGTCCTTGGATTCCCCTTCATCTTTCGCGGCGCGCTCGACGTGCGCGCCACCGAGATCAACGAGGAGATGAAGATGGCGGCGACACGCGCGCTCGCGGCGCTCGCCAAGCAGGACGTCCCTGACTCGGTCGCGGCCTTGTATGGGCTTCGCAACGTCCACTTCGGACCCGACTACCTCATCCCCTTCCCCTTCGACCCGCGCGTCCTGCTGGTCGTGGCGCCCGCGGTCGCGTGGGCGGCAGTGGCGAGCGGCGTGGCGACGGAGTTCATCGACCTCGAGAGCTATCGCGACAAGCTGGAGGTGCGGCTCGGCCGTGCCCGCGGGATCGTGCGCGGGCTCATCAACCGCGCCATCCGCGACCCGAAGCGCATCGTCTTTCCGGAAGGCGAGGAGCCGAAGATCATGCGCGCCGCGGCCCAGATCGTCGACGACGGTATCGCGATGCCGACGCTCCTCGGCGATCGCCCGACGATCGAGAACGTCGCCGCCCTCCACAAGATCCCGCTCACCGGCATCGAGATCGAGGATCCCGCGACGTCACCCAAGCGCGACGAGTACGCGCACTTCATGTGGCAGCTCCGGCAGCGGAAGGGCCTCAGCCTCGACGAGGCGCGCCGCCAGCTGTACAACGGCAACTACTTCGGCTCGTGCATGGTCGCCCGCGGCGACGCTGACGCGCTGCTCTCCGGCGCCAACCTGCACTACCCCGAGACGATCCGCCCCGCGCTCCAGGTCATCGGCGCGCACCCGGC
>DATFOL010000541.1:0-6963 GCA_035265545.1 Gemmatimonadaceae bacterium
GAACGTCGGATCAAGACGCACTTCGTGGATCTCATGGAGCGGGCCGCCTCGCGTGGCGAGCTCACGCGGTTCGTCCAGAAGTTCGGGGTCGCCGCGCTCATAGACGAGCGCGCCCGCCGCTACGAGGAGCTCGGGCTACGCACGGCACGCTACGGCGACGAGCGCTGGCTCGAGATCCTCGTCGGTGAGCCCCTCATCCTGAAAGTGCCGCTCGTTCGGTACGGAAATGCGCTGTCGATCGGCGCAGCGGAGACGACGTGGAAAGGGTGGCTGACGACGTGAGGCCGACGCGCAGGATCGAGCCGTGACACAGGTGGCCGTGGGTGCGGTCGCGGTCGAGTTCGGCGCGACGACGCTGTTCTCCGACGTCACGTTCACGATCGCTGCCGGCGAGCGCTGGGGAGTGGTGGGCCGCAATGGCTCGGGCAAGACCACCCTCTTCAAGCTGTTGACCGGCGCCCTCGCGCCGAGTCGAGGCACCGTGTCCCGACAGACGGGGCTCTCGCTGTCATTGCTCGGACAGCACCGCGATTTCGGCGAGGCCGCTACGGTATGGGAAGCCGCGGCCGGCCCGTTCTCCGACTTGCTGGCACTGGAGCACTCGCTCGCGGAGCAGGCACACGCCATGGCCGAAGTCAGCGACGAGGCAGCACTGTCGCGATACGGGCGCGACCTGGAGCGATTCGAGCGCGAGGGCGGCTACACGATCGCGCCTCGGGTAGACGCAGTCCTTCAGGGGCTGGGCTTCGATCCGATGAAGGCGCGGCAGCAACCACTCACCCAGTTGAGTGGCGGAGAGCGGGGCCGGGTCGGACTCGCTCGGCAGCTAGTGGCGTCGTCGGACATCCTCCTCCTCGACGAGCCCACGAACCACCTCGACCTCGAGACCACCCGCTGGCTGGAGGAATACCTGCGCGAGATCGATCGCACGATCGTGCTGATCAGTCACGATCGCGCCTTTCTCGCGGCAGTGATCGATCACGTACTGCATTTCGAAGGCGCCACGGCCTTCCCGTACTCCGGTGGCTACGAGGCGTTCGTGCAGCAACGGCAGGAGCGCCGACTGACGCAGCTCCGAGCATTCGACAAGCAGCAGAAGTCGATCGCCAGCGAAGCCGACTACATCGCACGCAACATCGCCGGGCAGAACAGCAAACAGGCGAAGGGTCGTCGAAAGAAGCTCGAGCGGCTTCCGCGCCTGAGTGCACCGCTTGGCGAGGAAGGCACGATGGCCCTTCGACTCGAGGTCGCCGAACGGGGCGGCGATCAAGTCGCCGTCGCGGAGAACGTGACAATCGCAGTTCCGGGCCGGACGTTGATCGAGCGGTTCACCGGGCGGGTGATGCGGGGCGATCGTCTCGGCATCGTGGGGCCGAATGGTGCGGGCAAATCCACGTTGCTACGAGCCCTGGTCGGTGAACGCGCCCCTGACGCCGGGGAGCTGAAGGTCGGCAACTCGATCGGGGTCGCCTACTACGACCAACAGCTCGGACAGGTCCCACTCGACAAGGCGCTGTATGACGTGATCTCCGAGCTGCGTCCGCAGTGGGAGCGCCGAATGGTTCAGGGACACCTGGGGCGATTCGGCTTCTCGGGCGACGAGGTACAGCGGCGCGCATCCACCCTCTCCGGGGGGGAGCGTGCTCGCGTCGCCCTGGCGATGTTGATGCTCACCCGTGCCAACCTGCTCGTGCTCGACGAACCGACGAACCACCTCGACGTCGAGACGATCGAGGTGCTGGAGGACGCGATCGAAGGCTACGAGGGGACGGTGATCCTCGTCAGCCACGACCGGGCGATGCTCCGGGCGCTCGCGACGAAAGTCTGGGTCCTGCACGAGCGCCACATCACCGAGTTCGACGGCAGCTTCGCCGAGTGGGAGGTGGTGAGCGAGGAACGCGCGCACGCGGCGTCGGTACGGGCCTCCGAGGAGGTCGCGCTGCGCCGGATGGACGAGAAGAAGCGTACGACACGCCGCGAGGAGCGCCCAGCGTCATCCGACAGCCGCCGCCAGCTCCGTCAGGCGCAAGAGCGGGCGGCGCGCGTGGAGCGCGAGGTCGCCGAGCTGGAGCAGGCGGTCACGGCCCTGACGACGACGCTCGACGACCCGGAGCTCTATACGCGACGCGGTGGGGTAGAAGAGGCGAACCGGTTGGGAGCACGGCTCGACACGCTTCGCACGCGTCTCGACGCTGCGCTCGCGATCTGGGAGCAGGAGACCGCCACGCTCGAATCGCTCGAGCGCGACACGACGCCTTCCCGATGATGGAGAATCTCTCGTGACCCCCTGGGTCCAGCGCATCCTGATCGCGACCGTCCTGATGTTCTTCGTGCAGCAGACGGTGGCGGGGGCAACCTCGCTGCTCTACTTCGTGCCGAGCCAAGTGCTCGCGCGCCCGTGGACGATCGTGACGTACATGTTCCTGCACGGCGGCCTGGGGCACATCTTCTGGAACATGCTGGGGCTGTACTTCTTCGGCCCACGGGTGGAGTCGCGCATGGGCTCACAGCGCTTCATCACCCTGTACCTGGTTGCCGGCATCGTCGGGGCCCTGTTCTCCCTCGTGCTCGCACCACGCAATCCGATCCTGGGCGCCTCGGGCGCGGTGTTGGGCGTGCTGATGGCGTTCGCTCGCTTCTGGCCCCGTGAGCGGTTGCTGATCTGGGGAATCGTTCCCATCGAGGCACGCTGGCTCGTGATCATCTACGCGGCGATCGACATACTGGGCTTCAACGGCTTCGGCCGGCTTGGTGTGGCCAACGTTGCGCATCTGGGTGGCTTCGCCGGCGCCCTGCTCTATCTCCTCTTCCTGGAGCGGCGGCAAGGCGCGCGCCGATTCAAGCAGGCGGCGACGCCGAAGGTGGCCGAGTCCGCGCTGGGCAACTGGCGCCAAGTCGATCGCGGGAGCATCCACGCGGTCAACCGCGAAGAGGTGGACCGCATCCTGGACAAGATCAGCGCATCCGGGCTCGCGAGCCTCACGCCGCAGGAGCGGCAGTTCCTGTCGAACTTCGTTCCGCCAGACGACCGAAAGCCCGCGTGAGGCGTGGTCCGCTCAAAACTCGCCGATGAAGCCGATCTCGGGCTCGAGTTGGTGGCCGTGGGCCTCGCGCACGGCGGTCTGCGCATGCCGGATCAGCGCGATCACGTCAGCCGCGGTCGCGTGACCGAGGTTGACCATGATGTTCGCGTGAATGTGCGAGATCTGGGCGTCCCCGATGCGAAATCCCTTGAGGCCGCACTGATCGACGAGCCGGCCGGCGCCGATCCCCTCGATCTTCTTGAAGATCGAGCCGGCGCTCGGATGCCACTCGAGCCAGGGGTGTCGAGCGCCGCGCCAGCTCAAGTTCTCCTGCATGATGCGGTGCATGACGGCCGGATCGCCGCGCTCGAGCTGGAACGTGGCCGAAAGGACTACGTCGCGCCGATGGTGCAGGATGGTGTCGTCGTACCCGAATTGCATGTACGCCGCATCGACGGTCCGGCGTGTGCTCTCTTCAGTGAGCAGCTCCGCCGACCGGAACACCTCGGCGATGAACATCGTGCGCTCCCGCTCCGGCGCGGGCGAGAGGAAATGCAGATTTTGCCAGATCGCGCCGCCTACCGTGCTCGGGATGCCGACGTAGTGCTCGAGTCCGGACCACCCACGTCGCACGGCTTCGGGGATGACCTTGGCCATCACCGCGCCGCTCTCGACCCAGAGCTGCCCGTCCTCGCCAAAGCGATAGTGCGAGGCGACGTTCCGAATCACGAGACCGCGAAAGCCTTTGTCGGCGATGAGCACGTTGGCGCCCAGGCCGAGCACGAAATACGGAACCTGGGCCTCGCGCGCGGTTAGGATGGCGTCAGCGAGCGCGTCGCCAGATTCCGCTTCGAAATAAAGATCGGCCGGTCCGCCGATCTTGAAGGTGGTATAGGGCGCGAGCGGCTCGTTCCGCGTCAGCCCGGGACCGGCGAGCGCGGCGGCAACGCGCTCGAGCGCAGCAGGGGCGACGACCGCGGCGGTCGTCGCGGACGATTCAGAGGGAAGCGTTGACATGGGCCAGAGAAAGAAATCATGAGCGTCCTACCTTCGCCACCACGGGCCGCGCGCGGTCCCGCGATGATCTTCGCGCTGGTGCTGCTCGTGCTCGCGGCGTGGGAGCCACTCGTCGCGCAGCGCGCCGAGCTGGAAAAACGCATCCGTCGCGACACGCTGCCGAACGGGCTCGAGATCATCGTGGTCGAGAACCACGGCGTCCCGCTCGCGACGATCGAGGCGGTCGTACGAAACGGCTCGTTCACGCAGTCGCCGAGCTACGAAGGCCTGTCGCACCTGTACGAGCACATGTTCTTCAAGGCGAACCGCTCGTATCCGGAGCCGGACGCATTCGTCGCGCGCGCGTCCGAGCTCGGCGCGGTGTTCAACGCGCAGACGCGCGAGGAGCTCGTCAACTACTACCTGACCGTCCCTTCCGACAGCACCGCGCCGGCGGTGGAGTTGCTCGCGACCGCGTTGCGGACGCCGCTCTTCCTCAAGGAGGAGCTCGACCGCGAGCGCGCGGTGGTGATCGGCGAGTACGACCGCATCGAGTCGGATCCGTACTACGCGCTGACGACTGCGACGGGCAAGGCGCTCTGGCAGGGCGCGTGGAGCCGCAAGAATCCGCTTGGCGAGCGTGACGTCATCCTGAAGACGACCCCCGAGCAGATGCGCACGATCCAGCGGAAATACTACGTGCCGAACAACACGGCGCTCATCGTGTCGGGCGACGTCGATGCTGCGCACGTGTTCGCCATGGTGCGAAAGTCCCTGGGCGACTGGCCGCGCGCGCCGGACCCGTTCGCGAGCGATCCGATCCCACCGGTGCCACCACTCACGCAGAACAAGGGCGTCATCGTGGAGCAGCCGGTCAACACGGTGATCGCCGTGATCCAATGGGACGGTCCCGAAGCTCGCGCGGATGTCGCTGCGACTTACGCCGCCGACGTCTTCTCGGACGTGCTGAATCAGCCAGGCTCGCGCTTCCAGCGGAACCTCGTCGACAGCGGCCTCTGGCAGTCACTCATCGTGAACTACTACACGTTGAACAACGTCGGCCCGATCACGATCAGCGGCGAGGTGGCACCCGACAAGCTCCGCTCGTCGATCGCCGCGCTCGAGCGCGAGCTCGTCGAGGTGGTGAAGCCGGGCTACATCACCAAGGAGGTGGTGGAAGGAGTGAAGCGCACGCGCATCGTCGGCTCGATGGAGAGCCTCGAGCGCGCGTCCGGCTTCGCGCACCAGCTGGGCTTCTGGTGGGCGGTGACGGGGCTCGACTACTTCTTCGGCTACGTCGACACGATGGCACGCCAGACACCGGAGGACCTGCGCTCGTATGCCTCGAAGTACATCGTCGGCAAGCCGCGGGTGGCCGGCGTGGTGCTCTCCCCCGAGACCCGGCGTACGCTGAAGCTCACCGAGGCCGAGCTGGCCACGCCGGCGGGAGCCGTGCAATGAGAACACTCGCCTGCCCTCTGATCATCGGGACGCTGCTCTCCGCGGTGGCGCTGCCGGTCTCCTCTGCGGCGCGGCCACCGCACGTTGACACGCGCGCGGCGGTCGTCCCGCCGGACACGGCGATCACGACGAAGTTCGACGTCGATGGCGTGACGGTGATCCTCCGCCGCAACCCGGCGAACGAGGTGATCGCCGCGAACCTCTATCTGCTCGGTGGCGCGCGACAGCTCACCCGCGCGAACGCCGGCGTCGAGGCGCTGCTGCTCGTCGCGAGCGAGCGCGGCACGCGTCGGTTCCCAGGCGCGACGGTGCGGCAGCGCACCGCCACGCTCGGCAGCACGATCTCGATCGAGGCGAACGACGATTGGAGCGCGATCGGTCTGCACGCGATCCGAGCCACCTTCGACTCCACGTGGGCGATTCTCGCCGATCGGGTGATGGCACCGACGCTCTCGCCCGGCGAGGTCGAGATCGCGCGCGAGCAGATGATCACGGGTGCCCGACAGCGCGCGACGCATCCGGATGACGCCGCCGAGCAACTCGCCGACAGCATGCTGTACCAGCAGCACCCCTACGCCATCGCCGCGACAGGGACACCGGCGTCGCTTGCCTCGATCACGGTGCGCAGCTCCGCGCGTATCACAACGAGCAATTCGTCACGTCGCGAATGCTGCTCGTCGTGGTGGGCAACGTGGAGCGCGCCGACGTCGAGCGACTGGTGCGGAGCACGATCGCCACCATGCCGCGTGGGTCGTACAAGTGGACGCCGCCGCCACCGACCACCCCGGCCGGACGCGCGCTCGCGATCGAGAATCGTTCGATCCCGACCAACTATGTGCTGGGCTATGTCCCTGGGCCGGCGGCTACGAGCCGCGACTACGTCGCGCTCCGCGTGGCGACCGCGGTACTCTCGGGCCGACTGTTCACTGAGGTCCGCTCGCGCCGCAATCTGAGCTATGACGTGGAGTCGAAGTTCATCGAGCGGGCGCAGGGAGTCGGCGGCTTGTACGTCACGACGGTCGATCCCAACGCGGTGCTGCGCATCATGCGGCACGAGCTCTCGGCGTTGCAGGACGGGACGGTCGACCCGGAAGGGCTCAAGCGTCTCGAGCACCAGTTCATCACCGAGTACTACCTGAAGAACGAGACCAACGCCGACCAGGCGAACGTGCTGGCCCGGGCCGAGGTGTTCGCCGGCGACTATCGCAGCGCGGATCGGTTCATGGAGGAGCTGAAGCGCGTCACGCCGGAGGACGTCCGTCGCGTGGCACGCCAGTACCTCAAGGACTTCCGCTTCGCCTACGTGGGCGACGCCTCGAAGCTGGACCGGTCGCTGGTATCGCAGTTCTGAGGCAGCGCGCCGCGGCTCAGCGCCGCGGCGCGCCCACCCGCGCGGCGAGCGTCGCGCGCACGTCGTCGAGCGTGCCGCCGACGGCATGCAGCGCGACGAGTGCGTGATACACGACGTCCGCCGACTCCTCGA
>DATFOL010000542.1:0-8296 GCA_035265545.1 Gemmatimonadaceae bacterium
GTATCGCCGTCCGGCGGGATTCGTCGGCCGGCGCGTGCTCGTGGTGGGCGTCGGCAACTCGGGCGGCGAGATCGGGAGCGAGCTGGCGAACGCGGGGGCTCGAGTGACGATCGCCGTGCGCTCGGGGGCGAACGTCATGCCGCGACAGATCGCCGGCATCCCGACGCAATACCTGTCGTTCGCGATGCGAGCGCTCCCGAAGCGAGCGCGCACGGCCCTCGCGGGGCTCGTAGGCCGGATCACCGAGCTGCGACGCGGGAAGCCGGTGTTCCCGAAGCCGGCACATGGCCCGCTGGACGCGATCCCGTTGATCGGCTTTCACCTCGTGGACGCGATCGAGGCGGGCAAGGTGACCGTTCGCGGCGGCGTCATGGCGCTCACGGAATCGGGTGCACGATTCATGGACGGCGTCGAGGAGCCGTTCGACGACGTGATCCTCGCGACCGGGTTCACGGCGGCGCTCGCGCCGCTGGACAACCTCGTGCGGACGGACGCGAAGGGGTTCGCCCTGCGCACGGATCGGGTGACCAGCGCCGACCAGCCGCACCTGTACTTCGTCGGCCACTCCTACGACGCGACCGGTGGCTTGTACAACATCAAGCGCGACTCGGCGCTGGCGGCGGAGCGGATCGCGGCGAGCGCTCGCCGCGGCGCAGCGTAGGCTGCCGTGACCGCGCCGCTCGTCCTCAGTCTGCCGAGCGCTCGAGCGTACGCCGTCGTCATGGCGCTGCTGCTCGTGCTGTTCCTGGGCCGCGTCATCGGCCAGATCCTCGTCGCGACGACGGCGCCGTCGTGGCTGCCGCCGATGGCTCGCTGGTACTCCGGGCTCATGCCGTATCGCCTGCTGCTGCCGACGCAGATCGTGTTCGTGGTCGTGATGACGGCGATGACGATCGGCGTCGACCGGCAATCTCCGCCGTTCGGCACGCTCTCCGCGGACGCCGGCGCCAGGGTCGTCTGGGCGAGCTACGTCTACGCGCTCGGCATGGTCGTGCGCTCGATCAGATACGCGCGCGCGACTCCGGAGCGGCGTGGCGTGCTGATCCCGATCGTGTTCCACTTCGTGCTGGCGGGTTTCCTGTTCGCGTACGGGAGTGCCGAGATGGAGCGGTCGGATTCAATTACGAGTCGCATCGGCCGAACGATGCCGCTCGCTCAGCTGAGCATGTCCTCACTGCCGCCCAGCGTGTCGCTGCAGCGCCGAGCGTGGGCGTTAGGTTGCTCCTCGCATTCACGTGATCATCTGGAGACCAATGGCTTCCTCCACGACGAGACCGCGGGTGACATCATTCGCGCCCCAGTTCCTTGTCGATGACCTGGCGCGGTCCATCATGTACTACCAGAAGCTCGGCTTCACGTTTGGCGAGCCGTGGGATGGCTTCTACGCCATCGGGACGCTGGACGGGCTGGAGCTTCACTTGAAGGAGGCTGAGAAGAACGACGCGGAGCGCCGGCACCGGCGCGATCACGAGCATCTCGACGCGGCGGCGGGCGTCGACGGAATCGAGGCGTTTCACGCCCGGTGTGTCGCGAACGGTGCCACGATACTCAAGCCGCTGACGCTGACCGCGTGGGGCACCAAGGACTTTTATGTCGAGGACCCCGACGGTTACATCATCGCGTTCGGGGGCCGCCCGGCGAGGCGGTGAACGATGAGCACACGCCAAGCCCTTACGTGGCTCATGGTCGCCAGCGCAGTCGTGGCCCTCATCTCGAGTTCGACGCGCAGCACCGGCTTCGAGCGTTCCGGCTGGGGAGCACGATCCGGATCGACTGAGAGCCTGCCTCGCTCCGCTAGACTCTGGCCTCAGGCATCTCTCCGACGTTTCGCCGGTTCTCCGCGCGTCTGGCCAGGATGAGTGTCACGGAGGCCGAGGCCGCGCTCAGTAGCACGAACGGGATGGTGAGCGCGGCGAGAATTTGCCCCGTGCCGACGTTCGAGCCCTCGCGACTCGCCAGCCCCACAGCCACAAGCGCGAACGGAAACAGGGTCAGCAGCAGACCGCCCACCGCTCCCCAGGCGGCGACGCGGCGAAGCGACAGCTCACTGAATCGCTGGCGACGCCCTGCGATCCCGAGCACGGTCGAGAAGAACACGCCGGCGAAGAAGCCAGGGACCGCGAGCGCCGGCAGTGGAGCATCGAAGACTTCGAAGAAGGCATCCCACGGGAGGCCCGGCAGGAGGATGCTGGCCCCGCCGATCAGCAGACCGGCGATCGCCCAACCGAACGCCCAGGTAAGGCCCATTCCGAGCGCACCGCGGATGCGTCTCAGCACCATCGTTCATTCCCTCGCATACGGCATTGGATCGACGAGCACCATGCACTGCGTACTTTATGACATAAAGTACTCTGGGGACGCACGAGCAGCAACTGCCGCCGACACGAAGATGGTGAAGCCCATCGACGCGCGGCGCGCGGGTTGCGCGTCTCATTCGCGACAACGCCGGCCCGGCGCTCGATGCGGGCGCCCCGGTCAGCCACAGAAGCCCCGATGCGGAGGTGCCGACTCGTGCGAGCAATCCCCATCGCAACCGCGATCCTTCTGATCTCGGCGACCACCGCCTGCGCCCAGAACGCCCAGGACACCCCCGCCGGCTTCCGCGACGAGTTCCTGCACCAGTTCGACAACTCGATGACGCGGGTCATCGCGCTCGCCGAGGCAGTGCCGGCAGAGACTTACGCCCGGCGCGCCGTGCCCGCGGTGCAGCCGCTGGGACAGATCTTCGCCCACATCGCCCAGTACAATTACGAGTACCCGGC
Source organism: Gemmatimonadaceae bacterium (assembly GCA_035265545.1). Taxonomy (GTDB): domain Bacteria; phylum Gemmatimonadota; class Gemmatimonadetes; order Gemmatimonadales; family Gemmatimonadaceae; genus AG11. The sequence continues at coordinate 2,763 of DATFOL010000542.1, forward strand.
GCGAGCGATGGGCATCGCTCCGCCAGCCGGGATCGACCGGGACACGCTCGAGCGCGTCGCCGAGAAGCCGAAGGTCGTAGCGCTGCTGCGCCAATCCGCCGAGCACGTCCGGACAGTCGTGCGCGGCATGTCTGAGGAGCAACTCGGACGGCTAACGACTCTCTACGGCCGGCGCGTGCCCCAGTGGGCGGTGCTCTTCCAGTTGATCGCCCACATGGACGACCACCTCGGGCAGGCAATCGCCTACGGGCGCGTCAGCGGAGTGGTGCCGCCGTGGTCGCGGTGATCGGATGAGACGTACGGCGCGGTAGGGACAGGCATGCCGACAGCCAGATCCTGGAGGGCGTCTCGCCCGCCCGGCCGGCCTCTATTGCTATTTTTTTAGCATATGCTAGAATTCTAGCACATCGGTAGGAAGCAGGTCGACAGGCACCGGGCTGGAACGATCATGGGACACCATCTGGCAGCGCTTCTGTTATCCGCGGCGATCGCTGCGGCTCCGCCTTCGGACAGTTCGGCGTCACCATGGGCGACTCTGGCAGCCAGCGACGTCGCGTCGTTCTGCGGCGACATCCGAGGGGTGCACCCGGGAATGGTCGATCCCCTGGCGCCGACGTTCGCGAAAGAGGTAGACACGGCATGCGAGATCGCGGCCGAACGATCCCGCGCTGCAGCCTCCTATCTCGACTGGATGGAGATCATGCAGGCGCTCGTCACGAGCTTCAGGGACGGGCACACCGGCGTCGCCTTCACGGTCCTTCCGACTCAGCTCCGCTGGCCCGGTTTCCTGATCGACGGACGGGGAGGACGATGGGTCGTTCGACGCCCATCGACGATGGTCGCGACGAACGGCGATCCGCCGGAGGGAGCAGAGCTCGTCGGCTGCGATGGACAGCCGGCAGCGACGTTTCTCGAGCAACGGCTCGACCGGAAGACGGTCGATTGGTCGAAGGAGCCGGAGCGTATCCGGCAGGCGTTTCGAGCCTTCACCACCTACCGTCTGGACGGTCCTCCACCGGCGAAGGCATGTCGGTTCCGTCAGAACGGAAAGATCATCGACGTGACGCTGGAATGGCAGACCATCTCCTCCGTCGTGCTGCAGCCGCTGCTCGCGCCGTACCTGAGACGCGGCTCGGCCCGACCGATCGACGTCAGCCTCGCTCCCGATCGCCACGCCTGGATACGGTTCGGCGACTTCAAGAACGAGACTGCCTTGAAGGCGCTGGAGGCCGAGCTCCTCGAGAAGCAGGCGCTCCTCAGGTCCGCTCCATACGTGGTGTTCGATCTACGCGGCAACGGCGGCGGCAATTCCACCTGGGGCGCACGATTCGCCTCCATCCTCTGGGGCAAGGAAGCGGTCGAGGGCCATCGCCTGGCGGACCAATCCTCCAACCCGGCGGACCACGGGAAGTACTGGCGCCGCTCCAGAGCGGCCGCCGCCAAGATGCACGCAGCAGCCGACGAGTATGCCGCCGACGGGAAGGACTTCGCAGACATCGCGAAGTTCTGGCGCGAGCTGGGCGACACGATAGCCGCGGCGAAGGAGGATGGGCTGTATCAGGACGAGTGCTGTCGGCCCAGGCCCCGCCCGTCGGTGGTGCCCAATCCGACGTACACCGGCAAGGTGTTCGTGTTGACCGATGCCGGCTGCTTCAGCTCGGGCGTGGTGGTCATGAATACCCTCAAGCGAATGGGGGCCATTCAGGTCGGCGAAGCGTCCGGACAGAACGAGGTCTACGGAGAATCGGTCGGTCCATTCAACCTCCCGTCGGGACTCGGCTGGTATCGAATCCCCGTCTCCATCATCAGACAGCCGCGCAGCTCACTCGGCGGTCTGCCTCCGGACATCCCCTGGTCCGGCGCGATGGATGACGACCAGGGCCTTCGGAGGTGGATCGCCTCGCTCGCGTCCATGGCCAATTCTCGCTGAGGTCGGGGCTGCGGCTCGCGCACGACGTCGACACTTGCCCGTGCTCAGCCGTCGACAGTATTGTACACAATGAGCTCCCTCCGACTCGCTGAGCGCGGCGACGCCCCGTACTACCTCCCGCTCGCCAACGAAGTCGAGCTTTTTCGCGCCGCGCACCAACGTGTCCTGCCGGTCATGCTCAAAGGCCCGACAGGCTGCGGCAAGACGCGCTTCGTCGAGCACATGGCTTACCTCCTCGACCGGCCACTGATCACGGTCGCCTGCCACGACGACCTCTCCGCTTCCGACCTCACCGGCCGCTACCTGATCAGGGGCAGCGAGACCGTCTGGCAGGATGGACCGCTCACCACCGCCGTGCGCACCGGCGCGATCTGCTACCTCGACGAGGTGGTCGAGGCGCGGCAGGACACGCTCGTCGTCATCCATCCGGTCACCGACGACCGACGACTTCTGCCGATCGAGAAGACCGGCGAGACGCTCATCGCGGCGACGGGCTTCCAGCTCGTGATCTCGTACAACCCGGGCTACCAGCACGCGCTCAAGGACCTCAAGCCGAGCACGCGGCAGCGCTTCGTCGCGCTGGAGTTCGACTTCCCCTCCCCAGCGCGCGAGATGGAGATCGTGATGCACGAGACGGGCGTCCCCCGCGCCACGGCGCGCGCGCTCACCGAGCTCGCCGTACAGATCCGCCGGCTGCGCGATCAGGGACTCGCCGAGGGACCGGGCACGCGACTGCTCGTCTCGGTGGGACGGCTCATCGCGAGCGGGATCTCGCCGCGCGAGGCATGTCGCACGGCGCTCGCCGCGCCGCTCACCGACGATCCCGACCTGCTCGCGGCGATCGACGATCTGGTCGAGCAGACGATCTAGCGGACGCCCGCTCGTGCGGCTGCATCGCTTCCTCCGCAATCGCGCCATCCGGTTGACGCGGCGTTTCGCGTCGCCGGTGCATCGTTGGCGCGGCGCGCGCTCGGCGAGCCTCCTGCCACTCGAGGCGGTGCGCCGGCGCCTCGAGCTCACGATCGCCGCGATGTACGGCGTCCCTCTCAGCGTGAACGCCATGGGCGCGGCGACGGCGGACGTCGTGCTGCCGCCGAGGCTCGCCATCCGCGGAGACGTGGACGACGCGATCGCACGCTACCGCGTGCTCGCGCTCGCGCAGGCGGCGCGACTGGCGCGCGGCGCGGCGGCGCAGGTGCCGGCGCACGATGCCATCGCGCACGACCTCTTTCTCATCACGGAGAGCGCCGCGGCGGAGCGCGACGTGGTGGCGCGCGCGCCGAAGCTCGCATCGGCGCTCGGCGCGCTGCGCTTCGCCGAGCTGACGGCGCGGCCCAAGATCTTCCGGCTCGCTCACGCCGAGCGACACGTCGAGTCGTTGCTGCGCGCAGTGCTCGCGTCGCCGGCGGACACCGTTCCGGAAGGCGTCGCGGCGTGCGCGTCGCCGGCCGAGTCGCGCGCGTGGGCCGAGGCGACGGCACGCGAGATCCGCCGCGCGTCGGGAGACAGAGCGACGTATCGGCCGCTCAACCCGATGACGCTCTGGGGTCTCGCGTGGCCGGCGAGGCGCGGCACGGACGACGTGAATCTGGGCGGTGGCGGCGGTGGATCGACACCTGATCCATATGCCTCGATGCAGCCGGACGACGATGCAGGAACGCGACGCGGAGAGCGTGAATCGTCCAGCGGTCGCGAGGAGACGTCGGGCGACGACGCGTCGGCCGAGGATAGCGGCGAGCGCGCGGGCGTCGCCGACGGCGGCGCGGCGGCAACGGACAACGCGCACTCGACGCACGACGGCGAGCACTCGATGGCCGATGCGCCGCGCGACGAGCGGAAGACGGCGGCCGATCGCCCGCCGCCGGGCGGGATCCCCTACCCCGAATGGGACGAGTACGCCCATCGCGTGCGCGAGCACGGTGCGACGGTGTCGTGCTCGGTCGCGGCGGACGGAGACGCGACGTGGGCCGAGGCGATCCTTCGCGAGCATGCGCCGCTGGTGCGCGAGGTGCGCGACCGGTTCGCGCCGCTCCGCGCGCAGCGTCTGCGGCTTCGTCGCCAACGCAGCGGCGACGAGCTCGATCTCGATGCGTGCGTCGAGGCGCTGGTCGACCGGCAGATGGGGCGCGCGCCGAGCGACCGGCTCTATCAGGTGGTGCGACCGGGACGACAGTCGGTGGCGTTCGCGTTGCTCGTCGACGCGAGCGGCTCGACGGCGACGCGGCTCGCCGATGGGCGGACGGTGCTCGACGTCGAGCGGATGACGCTGCTGCTCGCGGGCGAGGCGCTCGCGTCGCTCGGCGATCCGTACGCCATGCTCGCGTTCTCGGGCTCCAGGCGGCACGGCGTACAGATGCGCACGATCAAGGGGTTCGCCGAGCACGATCCTTCGGCGGTGCACCGGCGGATCGCCGCGCTGGCGCCGCAGGACAACACGAGGCTCGGCGCGGCGGTGCGGCACGCGACCGCGGTGCTGCGCGCGCAGCCGGCGCAGCGGCGTGTGCTCCTGCTGCTGTCCGACGGACAGCCGAACGACGTCGACTTCTATCAGGGCTCGTACGCGATCGAGGACTCGCGACGGGCGCTGAACGAGGCGCGCGTCGATGGAGTGGTGCCGTTCTGTTTGACGGTGGAGCAGGACGAACGCGACTACCTGCCGCATCTGTTCGGGCAGACGGGCTATCGGGTGTTGTCGCGGCCGGAGCAATTGCCGGCTGCGCTCCTCGCCGTGGTGAGGGGGATGCTGGCGGGGGCTTGAACTGCAACTACGAGTACCGCGTACTCGAGTACGCAGTACCGAGTACGCGTTGGACGCTCCCCGAATGCCACTCCGCTCTTACTGGAACGATCGTGCAGTGAACTACGAAGCCCGCCCGACGACGTGTCGTGGGCGGGCTTCGTAGTTCGAGCTCTCCGGGTCGAGCACTCACCACGCATTCGTGTGGCTCGCGGACCGGATCTCGGTACCAGGTACCCTGGTACTCGGTACTTCAGTGGCAGTTGCGCTAATTGAGCGCCGGCGTCACCGCTGCTTCGTCCTTCTCCTTCGTTCTGATCCGGTAGACGCTCTCCACCGGCATCACGAAGACCTTTCCATCGCCCACTTCCCCCGTGCAGGCGGAGTCGAGGATCGCGCGCACGGTGACGTCGACGAACGGGTTCGAGACCCCGATCTCGAGCCGCACCTTCTCGTGCAGCTCCATCTTCACCGTGGTGCCGCGGTAGGTCTCCACGGCGTCGGTCTCGCCGCCGTGGCCGAGCACGCGCGACACGGTGATCCCGCGCACCTCGGCGCGGTAGAGACTCTCCAGGACGTCGTTCAGGAGGTCGGGACGGATGATCGCGACGATGAGCTTCATGCGACACCTCCCACGGTGGCGACCTTGGCGGGGCGAGCGACGGGCTGGGCTTCCGTGCTGTCGAGGACGAGCAGGGCGCCTTCGCCGTTCGCGTAGGCTTCTTCACCGTGCTGGGTGATGTCCATGCCGCGGCCCTGCGCCTTCGCGTCGGCGGCGAGTGCGCTGACCATGGCGATGGCCTTCAGGAGCACGAAGCTCGCGATGGCGCTGTAGACGATCGTGGCGACGACGCCGGTGAGCTGTTT
>DATFOL010000543.1:0-13463 GCA_035265545.1 Gemmatimonadaceae bacterium
GTCGCGACGGGCGGATGCGCGTGAACGACCGCACGCACGTCCGCCCGCTCGCGATAGATGCGCAGATGCATCCCTACTTCGGACGAGGGGGCAAGGCCGTCCGTCACCCGCCGACCCTCCGGGGTCAGCTCGACCAGGTCCTCAGGGGTGACGTCGACCTTGGACAGGCCCGCCGGCGTCACCAGGATGTGCCCGCCAGCCAACCGGACGCTCACGTTGCCATCCTGACCGGCGATGAGCCCGCGATCGTAGAGCCTCGAACAGACGGCGACGATCTCCCTGGCGAGCGCCTCGCGCGACACGATTCGCGCTAGAGGGCGCGCCGATGGATGACCCGACCGTCCACCACCGTGACGTCTACCACTCCATGCAGAGTCTGGCCGGCGTAGGGCGTGTTGCGTCCCTTGGACGCGAAGCCCGCGGGATCGACCGTCCACGTGGCGTCGGGGGCGAACACGGTGACGTCGGCGAGTGCGCCCTTGCGCAGCGTACCACCGGGCAGCTTGAACAGTCGCGCCGGTGCACACGACATCCGCTCGACGAGCAGCGGGAGGCCAATGATTCCGGCGTGGACGAGCCACGTGAGGTTCACCGCCAGCGCGGTCTCGAGTCCGACGATGCCATTCGGCGCGTCGGCGAACTCGCGCTCCTTCTCGTCGTAGTGGTGTGGCGCGTGGTCCGTGGCGATGACGTCGATGGTGCCATCCTTCACCCCTGCCTGCAGCGACTCGACGTCGGCCTGGGTGCGCAGCGGCGGGTTCATCTTCGCGTTCGTGTTGTACCCCTCGACGCTCGCCTCGGTGAGCGAGAGGTGGTGCGGACACACCTCGGCGGTGACGTTGATGCCCCGCTCCTTTCCCCACCGGATCAGCTCCACCGAGCCGCGCGTGCTCATGTGGCAGAGATGGATGTGTCCTCCGGTGAGCCGCGCGAGCAGGATGTCGCGGATGGCCATGATCTCTTCGGCCTCGGCGGGGATCCCGCGCAGGCCGAGCCGCGCACTCGTGAGCCCTTCGTTCATCGCCCCGCCCGCGGCGAGCGTCGGCTCCTCGCAGTGGTCCGCGACGGGAATGCCGAAGGTGCGCGCGTATTCGAGCGCCGTGCGCATGAGCTGTGCGCTCACCACGGGCTTACCGTCGTCGCTCACCGCGACCGCGCCCGCGCCGACCATCTCGCCGAACTCGGCAAGCGTCTCTCCCTTCTCGCCAATGGAGATGGCGCCGATGGGATAGACGCGAGCCGCGGCGGCGCGGCGCGCCTGACCGAGGATGAACCCGACTGCCGCCTGATTGTCGGTGACCGGATCGGTGTTCGGCATCGCGCAGACGGCGGTGAAGCCGCCAGTCGCCGCGGCGCGCGCGCCAGACGCGATGGTCTCCACCTCCTCGCGTCCGGGCTCGCGCAGATGACAGTGCACGTCGATGAAGCCCGGGCTCACGACGCGGCCCGAGCAGTCGATCGTCTCGAGCTCGTCGCCGTCGCGGCGCACCTCACCGAGGCGACCGACCCCTTCGACCACGCCGCCGCTGAGCAGCACGTCGCCGATCTCGTCGATGTTCTGCGACGGATCGAGGATCCGGCCGCCCTGCAGCAGCAGCGTTCGCGGCGGAGCACGGTGACTCATCGGCCCCCTCCACCCTTGGCGGCTTCGGCCAGCTCCGGGCGACCGCCCGCGAGGAGATAGAGCACCGCCATACGTACGGCCACGCCGTTCGTCACCTGGTTGAGGATCACGCTGTGGGGCCCGTCGGCGACGTCGGAATCGATCTCGACGCCCCGGTTCATCGGGCCCGGATGGAGGATGAGCAGGTCCTTGGGCGCGCGCTCGAGGCGCTCACGCGAGATGCCGAACACGCGGTTGTACTCGCGCAGCGACGGGATGTAGCCGGCCTGCATGCGCTCGAGCTGGAGTCGCAGGACGTTCAGCGCGTCGGCCCACTGGATCGCATCCTCGACGCGCGAGAACACGGTGACGCCCAGCTCATCGATCGCGTTCGGGAGGAGCGAGCGCGGGCCACAGACGCCGACCTCGGCGCCCATCTTCTTGAGGCCCCAGATGTTCGAGCGAGCGACGCGCGAATGCAGCACGTCGCCGCAGATGCAGATCTTGAGGCCTTCGAGCTTCTTGAACCGGTCGCGCAGCGTCAGCAGATCCAGCAGTCCCTGGGTCGGATGCTCGTGCGTACCGTCGCCGGCGTTGATCACGTTCGACTCGATCCTTTCGGCGAGGAACTGCGCGGCCCCCGATGCCCCGTGTCGGATGACGACCATGTCGATCCGCATCGCCTCGAGATTGCGCGCGGTGTCGACCAGCGTCTCGCCCTTGCTCACGCTCGACCCCGACGCGGCCACGTTCACCGTGTCGGCCGAGAGCCGCTTCTCGGCGAACTCGAACGACACGCGCGTGCGCGTCGACGCTTCGAAGAAGAGGTTCACGATCGTCGAGCCGCGCAGCGTCGGCACCTTCTTGATGGCGCGCTCGCTGATCTCCTTGAACGGCTCGGCGGTGTCGAGGATGAGGCGAATCTGATCGCCGGAGAGGTGCTCGAGCCCGAGCAGATCCTTCCCGAGCGATCCCATCACTTCGCGGCTGCGGCGACGACGACCGCGTCCCGCTCGTCCAGATCGACGATGAGCACGTCGACTCGATCGCCGGCAGCCACCTCGAGCGTCTTCCCGACCACGTCCGGCTGAATCGGGAGCTCGCGCCCGCCACGGTCGATCAGAACGGCCAATCCGATGCGCTTGGGGCGTCCGAAGTCGGCCAGCTCGTCGAGCGCGGCGCGGACGGTCCGCCCCGTGTAGAGCACGTCGTCGACGATGACGACGTGCTTGCCGTCGATCGCCCACGGGAGATCCGTCGGTCCGACCACCGGCCGAGGCCCTACCGTCTGGAGGTCGTCGCGGTAGAGCGTGATGTCGAGCGCACCACTCGGCACCTCGGCGCTCTCGCGATCCCGGATGGACGATACGATGCGCGCCGCGAGCTGCACGCCGCGGCGCTGGATCCCTACGATGATGAGGTCGTCCGTTCCGTCATTCAGCTCGACGATCTCGTCGGCCATCCGACGCAGCGTGCGATCCATGGCGCGCGCGTCGAGGACGATGGTCTGGCGGTCGGTCATGGGGAGGCAATATGGACGCCGGCCCCCCGAAATTGAAGCGGATGGGGTGGGATTCGAACCCACGGTACGCTTTCACGTACACACACTTTCCAGGCGTGCGCCTTAAACCTCTCGGCCACCCATCCCACGAACCAGCTTACTCAGACGCCAAGCGCGCTGACGGCGCTACCGCCGAACCAGCGCGCTGACGTTCCATTCCGTGCATCGAGCGGACAGGGTGAGATTCGAACTCACGGTACCCTTGCGGGTACGCCGGTTTTCGAGACCGGTGCTTTCAACCACTCAGCCACCTGTCCGGAGCAGCCAGAAAATTTAGCCCGAGGCTGGAGGGGTGTCAACGAAATCGGAGCGGCGCCGCTCGGCGAAGAACTCACGCAGCGTCGCACCGCACTCGGCCTCGAGCACGCCTCCCGCGACCTGCGGCCGGTGGTTGAGCCGCGGGTGGCGCAGCAGGTCGCCGACGGAGCCTGCCATCCCCGCCTTGTCGTCCCAGGCGCCGAAGACCACGCGGTCGAGGCGCGCGAGGACGATCGCGCCGGCGCACATCGCGCACGGCTCGAGCGTCACATAGAGGGTGCACCCGTCGAGCCTCCAACGGCCGAGTGCTGCCGACGCGGCGCGGATCGCGAGCATCTCGGCGTGCCCGGTGGCGTCCTGATCGCGCACGGTGCGGTTCCCCGCACGCGATAGCACCTGCGCGCCGCGCACGATGAGCGCGCCGACGGGCACCTCGCCGGCGTCGCGGGCGACGGCGGCCGCGGCGAGCGCCTCCTCCATCCACCGCAGATCCTCGGGCTGCGCGATCACCCGGCCAATATCGTCAGCTCGTCGCACGCGGCGGAAGTGACGCTGTCCGGCGCCTTCCCGACGACCGGCGCTCCTTTATCTTGTGCGATTCCACCGCCGCGGCGGGCTCTCTCCATCGGAACAACGCATGTCCACGATCAACACGAGCGGGCACCCAGCACGTCTTCCCACGGTGGCCGCCATCCGCGGGAGCGACCGGGGCTACACGGCCTTTCATGCGCCGAGATACCGCTACCTGCTCGGCCTCCTCCACGATCTCGGTGCGAACGAGCGAACGCGCTTCCTCGACATCGGCCGCTCGCAGCTCACCACGCTGGTGCACGAGACCTTCGGCGCGCGGGTCGACACGCTCGGTTTCGATCCCGAAGGGGAGACCGCGGAGGGGAGGCACTATCACTACGACCTCAACCAGGCGCAGTGGGAGGAGCGCTGGCGTCGCGATCTACCGACGTACGACGTGATCGTGATGGCCGAGGTGATCGAGCACCTCTACACCGCGCCGCAGCTCGTGCTACGCTTTCTCCGCAGCCTGCTCGCCGACGACGGGCGGCTGATCGTCCAGACGCCGAACGCGGCCTCGCTCGCGAAGCGCCTGAAGCTTCTGCTGGGGCGGAACCCACACGAGATGATCCGGGTGGACCCCACCGACCCGGGGCACTTCCGCGAATACACGCCGGCCGAGCTGCGCACGCTGGCGCGCGAGGCGGGAATGACGACGGAGCGCTCCGAACGCGTCCACTACTTCGACTCCCGCTTCTCGCACCACGGCGAAGGCGGGCCGCGGCCGCAGCCCGTCGTCGGCACGGTCAAGAACGTCGTGTACTCCATGCTCCCGGCGGCCCTGCGGCTCGGGATGACGGTGGTGCTCCGACCCGCGGGCGCGGAGCGGCCGGGGCGCTAGGCGACGCCGGCCGCCACGGGCTCCGCGGCGCGCTCGAAGCTGAGCGTGTCGGAGTCGCCGGGCTTCACGATGATGCGATCCCCCTCCTGGAAACGCCCCTCGAGGATCTGCAGCGCCAGCGGGTTCTGGATGAGCCGCTGGATCGCGCGCTTGAGCGGCCGCGCACCAAACGCGGGATCGTAGCCTTCCTCGGCGAGCAGTCGCTTCGCCTCGGGAGTCATCTCGAGCGTCAGCTTCCGGTCCGCCAGCAACCGCTCGAACCGCGCGAGCTGCAGCTCGACGATGTGCTCGATCTGCTCCGTGCCGAGCGGACGGAAGATGATGATGTCGTCGACGCGATTCAGGAACTCGGGCTTGAAGTGCGACCGCATCGCCTGAGTGACCTGCGTCTCGACGAGCGCCCAATCCGCCGCCGCGTGCTCGAGGATGTAGGTGCTTCCGATGTTCGACGTCATGATGATCACCGTGTTCCGGAAGTCCACGGTGCGGCCCTGCGAGTCGGTGAGGCGGCCGTCGTCCAGAATCTGGAGCAGGATGTTGAACACGTCCGGATGGGCTTTCTCGATCTCGTCGAACAGGATGACGGAGTACGGGCGCCGACGCACGGCCTCCGTGAGCTGGCCGCCCTCCTCGTAGCCGACATAGCCTGGAGGCGCGCCGATCAGCCGCGCGACGGCGTGCTTCTCCATGTATTCGGACATGTCGATGCGAACCATCGACTGCTCGTCGTCGAACAGGAACTCGGCGAGTGCGCGTGCCGTCTCCGTCTTCCCGACGCCCGTGGGGCCGAGGAAGATGAACGAGCCGATCGGACGATTCGGATCCTGCAAGCCGGCCCGAGAGCGGCGCACGGCGTTCGCCACCGCCTCGACGGCCTCGTCCTGGCCGACGACGCGACGAGCGAGCTCGCGGTCGAGCTTCGTCAGCCGCTCACGCTCACCTTCCATCATCCGGGTGACCGGGATGCCGGTCCACCGCGCGACCACTTCGGCGATATCCTCGGCGCCGACCTCCTCCTTGAGGAACTGCGGGCGCCCGTCGTGGCTCGCGAGCTTCGACTCAGCCTCCTTCATGTCGCGCTCGAGCTGCGGGATCCGTCCGTAGCTGATCTCGGCCGCCTTGCCGAGATCACCAGTGCGCGATGCCTGCTCCGCCTCGACGCGTGCCTGGTCGATCTGCTGCTTGATCTTGCCGACCGCGCCGAGCGTCTCCTTCTCCTGTTGCCACTGCGCCTTCATCGCGCTCGAGCGCTCCCTGAGCTCGGCGAGCTCGCGCTCGATCGTCTCGCGGCGCTCGACGGAGGCAGCGTCCTTCTCCTTCTGCAACGCCGTACGCTCGATCTCGAGCTGCATGACGCGACGCTCCACCTCGTCGATCTCCTGCGGCATCGAGTCGATCTCGATTCTCAGACGACTCGCGGCTTCGTCCAACAGGTCGATGGCCTTGTCGGGGAGGAAGCGGTCGCCGATGTATCGGTGTGACAGTGTCGCGGCCGCGATCACGGCGCCGTCCGTCACGCGGACGCCGTGGTGCGCCTCGTAGCGCTCCTTCAGCCCGCGCAGGATGGCGATGGTGCTCTCGACGCTCGGCTCGCCCACGTAGACGGGCTGGAAACGACGCTCGAGCGCCGCGTCCTTCTCGACGTGCTTGCGATACTCGTCGAGCGTGGTGGCGCCGACGACGCGCAGCTCGCCGCGCGCGAGCATCGGCTTGAGCATCTGCCCCGCGTCCATCGAACCCTCGGCCTTGCCGGCGCCGACGAGCGTGTGCAGCTCGTCGATGAAGACGACGAACTGATTCGGATCCTCGGTGAGCTCCTTGAGCACGGCCTTCAGCCGCTCCTCGAACTCGCCGCGGAACTTGGCGCCGGCGATGAGCGCGCCGAGATCGAGCGAGAGCAACCGCTTGTTCTTGAGGCTCTCCGGCACGTCGCCGTTGACGATGCGCTGGGCGAGCCCTTCGACGATGGCCGTCTTGCCGACGCCCGGCTCGCCGATGAGCACGGGATTGTTCTTGGTTCGTCTCGAGAGGACCTGAACAACGCGTCGGATCTCCTCGTCGCGGCCGATGACGGGGTCGAGCTTGCCCTGGCGCGCGGCGTCGGTGAGATCGCGCGTGTAACGCTGCAGCGACTGATACTGGTTCTCGGGCGTCTGGTCCGTCACGCGGTGGGTTCCGCGCACTGCCTCGAGCGCCGAAAGCAGCGCCTTGTGGGTGACCTTCGCGTTGGCGAGCAGCGTGCGGCTCTCGGCGCCCTTCGTCTCCACGAGCGCCAGGAGCAGATGCTCCGTCGAGACGTACTCGTCACCGAGCGAGCGGGCTTCCTTCTCCGCCTGATCGAGCACGGTGGTGAGATCGCGCGACATGTTCGGCTGCGCGTCGCTCTGCTTGGGATAGCGTGCGATCTCGCGGTGCACCTGCTCTCGCAGAGCGGCGACGCTCACGCCGAGCTTCTGCAGCACGGGGACGACGATGCTCTCCTCCTGTCCGAGCAGGACATGCAGGAGATGGGTGTCGTAGATCATCGGATTGCCGAGCCGGCGTGCCTCGGCGTGCGCTTCGTTGAGCGCTTCGCCGGACTTCACGGTCAGCCGATCGGGATTGATCATCGGGATATATCGTTCAGGTTGCCTCGCGAAGAGTCGTGATGTTTGGGGCCGGTATCAAGGGCAACGGCGGTGCCGCATCCCTTACGCCGCACTGGCAGCGGGAAGGTGCCGATGCGGCGCGGCGTCGCGGGCACTCTGCCTAACCGGCGCGACCGCGCCTGTGATCAGCGCCCGAATGCATGAAGCGTCCTGGTGGGTAGCCAGGACGCTTCAGGAAGTGCGCTCGTGACTTCAGATGTGCTACTTGTCGACGAGCATCTTCCTCGCCGAGCGATCTCCATCGACGATGAGCTCGTAGATGTAGGTGCCCGCGACCGCGGGCCGACCGCTGCTGCGAACCTTTCCATCCCAGTACGCGACGTAGTCACCGCATGGCAACTTGATGTTGTCGAGAGGCTCGTCACGGCCCAGGATCAGAGGGATCGCAACCAGCTGTGCCAGCACGTTGTAGATCCGGACGGATACGACGTAATCGACTTCCTCTCCGTCGACGCACGAGAGAGAGAAGGGGATGTTGGTCTCCGGATTGACGGGGTTCGGATAATTCTGACCGAGCGTCCCCGTCTTCCGCCCTCGGGGCTGCTGCTGCTCGGGCGTTGAAACCGCCTGCCCCGCCGCTGACTCTGGTGCCAGGCACCAAAAGGCGAGCACGAGCGCAAGCGCTGCCCAGCGGTGGTACATGTGGACTCCGTTTGACGAGACAGGATTCGAGTGCTGCTCCTGTGACGGTGAAGGTGAAACGCCGACCGCCGGGCGAATCCACGGATGACGACGCCGCATATCGCGCAAGAACAAAGACTTACGCGAACTCAACCAGCCAATTTCGTGCCTCGCCGTCTACGGCCGAGCTCGTTGCGAATGGTGTACCCCTCGCGGTCGCAGAATTCCAGGAAGGGAATCAGGAACTTGCGCGTCAGTCCGAGAAAATCGCGGAGTTCCGCGGGCCCGTAATCGGCTGCCGGATCCAATCCAGAGGCCAGCCGGGCAATGAGCTCCGCGACGCTCGACGGGGCGTAGTGCCGGTTGGTCTCGACAGCAACGAGCGCCCCCTCACGGATGAGCACCCGGCAAATCGCCCCGAGTTCCGACGGGTCCGCTTGCAGCGCGAGCGCCATCTCCTCCAGGCTCGGAGGTTCGGTGCCCGCCGAGCCGACGTGAGCCCGGATCTCGTCGGCGATCCGGCGTTGCCGATCGGTGAGCCGAGGCGCAAAGCCGGCGATTCGGATCTCCCCCTGCTCGACGGCGATCCGGCCTGCGGCGCCGAGCTGTGCCACCACGCTGTCCACTGCAGGTTCCGGGGCACGAATCCGGGTGCGCAGCCACTGGCGCTGGACCCCGCTCGCGAGCGGGTTCGCGGCGTGATGCCGAGCGAGGATCTCGAGGATCTGTTCGGCGATACCGTCCCACGCGTCGGGTGCGTATGCGCGATCCTCGACGCGCCGGGCGGCGGCGTCGGTCAGGAGGGCATCCAGCGCGGAGCGAGCAACGCCTAGTCGGACGGGCAGCTCGGCGACGTCGAGGCCGGCGGCGCCTGCCTCATCGAGGAACCGGCGCAGCGACGCGAGCGGAGACGCCGTACCGCCCTCCCACGCGCGCGCCTTTCGTGGCGCGAGCGGGTCGGTGACGATACCGCCGCCCACGGTACCGACCGGCGATCCGCCGCGAAGCACGAATCGATCTCCCGCTCGCGAGACGATCGGCGCGTCGACCACCAGGCGCACTGGAGCCGCCTTCCCAGGCTCGACCGCGCCCCCGAGTGGAACGACGCGCGCACCGACTTCGCTCGTTCCGAGGTGCAGGCGGAAGCGACTGCGCGGTCCGACCGCACGCGGTACGTCGGCGAGCAGCGAGACTTCGGCGCGCATCACGGTCGATGCGCGCCAGGCATCGCCACTCACCAGCACGGCGCCGCGACCGACGCGAGCCAGCTCGACGCCCGCGAGCGCGACCGCGGCCCGTTCTCCCGCGGCGATTCGCTCGACGGCGTGACCATGCGCCTGCAGCGCCCGCGCGCGCACCAGCTCACCCGACGGGTACAGCCGGAGCGCTCCGTCGCGCGCGAGGCTTCCCGACCACACCGTTCCCGTGACGACGGTACCGGTGCCGCGGATGGTGAACGCGCGATCGATCGGCATGCGAAACAGATCGTCGGAGCCACGCGCGGGCACACGCGCCGCCGCGCGCGCGAGTGCGGCACGCAGCTCGTCGAGCCCTGCTCCACTCTGCGCCGACACGGCGACGATCTCGGCGTCGGCGAGTGGCCCATCGCCGAGCGCCGACTGGACGTCGTCGCGCACGAGGGCGAGCCACTCGTCGTCAACGAGGTCGGACTTCGTCAGCGCGACGACACCGGCATGCACGCCGAGCAATCGCAGGATCGCGAGATGCTCCCGCGTCTGCGGCATCACGCCCTCGTCCGCGGCCACGACGAGCAGCGCGAGATCGACGCCGGTCGCACCGGCGACCATCGTGCGCACGAACGCCTCGTGTCCCGGCACGTCGACGACGCCGAGCGTCCCGATGCCGTCGAGATGCAGCGGCGCGAAGCCGAGGTCGATCGTGATGCCGCGTCGCTTCTCTTCCGGAAGCCGGTCGGTGTCGACGCCGGTGAGCGCGCGAACGAGCGACGTCTTGCCATGGTCGATGTGGCCCGCCGTGCCGAGGATCATCGTGCGCCTCCGCTCACCACCGGGATTCCTCCCACAGCTCCATCGCCCGGAGCGGACGTCCATCGGTGAGGTGCTCGGTCAGGAACTCGCGGAGCAACCGCTGATGCGCGCGACCGGATGCGTCGTCGAGGGCCGACACCCGGCGCCCGGCGAGGAACTCGCGCAGCGCGGCGCGCGCGACGGCTGGCAGCACTCGACCCGCCGGCGCGAGGCGCGCGCACCGCGAACAGAGCGCTCCGCCCGACGGATGGCTGAACATCACGGTCGCGTCTTCGACGAGCATCGCGTGGCACTCGGCGCACACGTCCACCGCCGGGCCGAAGCCGAGCTCCGCGACGATGTGCCATGCGCTCGCGAGCGTGGTGCCGAGCGCCTCCTCGCTCGGGGCCGACGCGAGCGCATCGAGCGCGGCAGCGACGGCATCGAACAGTCCCGGATCGGCCGCGTCGCGCCCGAAGCGCAGCGTGAGCTCGGCCACGGCGGAGGCGCCGGTGAAGCGTCCGAGGTCGCCCGCGAGCTCGGCGCGCGCCTGGGTGACATCGAACCCGCCCAGCGTATCGAGATCGCGACCGGGCTTGGCGTAGAGCTGGGCGCTCCCCTGCGCGAACAGATCGAGAGCACTCCCGAACCGGCGCGAGGAGCGCCGCGCACCCTTCGCGAGCACGCTTCGCACCCCCGCCTCACGCGTGACGATGCGCAGGATGCGCGACGATTCCAGATAGTCGAACGCATGGAGGACGATCGCTTCGGTCGCGAGCAGCGCCATGCCTGAAAGATACCCCGGTGCAACGCCGGGCGGCCCTCGCCCGACGCTGCGCGCGCTCAGAAGCTCACGCGCACCCCACCGAGCACACGGCGTCCGGCGCCCCGATAGCCCGTCTGGCGCAACGAGGCCTCGTCGGTGAGGCCGAAGTCGTAGTTGAAGCCGGCGGCATCGGTGTATCGGCGATCGAACAGATTCTCCACGCGCAGGGTGGCCACCACACCGTTTCGCGCTTCGACCGGGACGAGCCGCGCTTCGCCGGAGACGTCCACACGCGTGTACGGCGCGAGCACCACCCGCTGCGCGGGCGAGAAGTCCGGCGGGTAGTAGTTGTCCTCACGCGACCCCACGCGCAGCGCACGCAGCTCGAGCCCGTGACCTCGAGAGCGGAAGCCCGCGCCGACGTCGAGCGTTCGCGCCGGCCGGCGGAGAAGGCGCGCTCCGGGCGCGAGCGTGGCATTCGCCTCGGTGCTCGTGCCGGGGTCCACCACCCGGGTGCCGAGATGGGTGAACGCGGCGTCGGCGTGCAGGCCATTGGGCAGAGAGAGCCGCCCTTCCAGCTCCAGGCCCGCCGCGCGCGTGCGCGCCAGGTTGAAGTAGTTCGGGTCCGTCGCGGAGTACTTGTAATCGATCATGTCGCGGAACGAGTTGGCGAACCACGTCGCGCCGATGGTGGCGACGCCGAACGACCGCTCGATTCCCGCGTCGACGCTGAGGGCGTGCTCGGGATTCAATGCGCGGTTGCCGATGACGAACCCGCTCCCCTCGGTCTCGAGGAAGGTCGGCTCTCGGAACGCGGTGCCGATGCTGGCGCGCAGCCGAGTCGAGGAGAGGCGCGCGCTCGCGGCGGCGCGATAGGTCCAGAAGTCGCCGAACTGCTCGTTGTGCTCGTAGCGCCCGCCCAGCGCGACGGTCGACGCCGAGGCGGGAGTGAGCAGCAGCTGGGCGTATCCGCCGGTACTGCGCCGGCGTGCCGGCGGGGGGGCGTCGTCGCCGAAGTTGCTGCGCGTCGAAGTCTCCTGCCAATTCCGTTCGATCTGCGCACCGACAGTCAGGCGGCTTTCCGCCGGCAACGCGAGCTCCACCCGCACGTCACCGCTGCGGCGACGCGAGCGCTCCGCCGTCGTGTATGCGTAGCCGGCGTCGCTCGGGCTGTCGGGCTGATCATCGGTGATGCCGTGCACATCGTGGGACGCGAGTGCTGCGCGCACCGTGACGAGCGATGATGCCCGATACCCTGCATCGAGACCGATGACGAGGCGATCGTCGCGCCGCACGGCATTGCTGTCGACCACCTGGCCGGAGCCGTTCGTCGGAAAATGCAGCTCGCGGTCGGTGAATCGCGCGGAGAGACTCGCGTCGAGCGCGCCGACGGTGGTGCCGAGCAACGCGCTGCCAGTCGCCTGGCGGAAGCCGCTGTTGAATGCCTGGAAGCCTTCGGTGGCGTGCCGCGCCGCGCCGAATGAGTAGTTGAGCCGCGAGCTTCCGCCGTTCACGCTGGCATCGGCGTCGCGGCTTCCGAACCCGCCACCACGCACGCTCACGTCGCCGCGGAGCGCTCCCACCCCGCGCCGCGTGAAGAGCTGGACGACACCCGCCATCGCGTCGGAGCCGTACAACACGCTGGCCGGACCGCGCACGATCTCGATGCGATCGAGGTTATCGGTGGAGAGCGTGGAGAGGTCGTAGGCGCCGCCTGCCTCGTTGATCGGCACGCCATCGACGAGGATCTTGGCGTACTTGCTCTCCCCGCCGCGAATGAAGAGCGAGGTCGCGCCGCCATAGGAGCCCGTCTGGGTGAGCGACAGACCCGGGACCGTCCGGAGGGCGTCCGCGACCGAGGTGACCCCCTCGGCCCGCAGCTGCTCTCCGCTGATCACGGTAGCCGACGCAGGCGTCTGATCGGCGCGGAGGGGCGAGCGCGTGGCGGTGACCACGACCGGTGCGATGCGCGCCGTATCCGTTGCCGCTTGCTGCGCCTCGGCATGGACGGCCAGCGACAGCGTGGCGGCAGTGGCGAACGAAGTGCGGCGGAAGGAGAGCATCGGTCGACAGATCAAGGGTGGGAAGGCCCGGATGCACCCGCGTCAGGAGCGCGGGCGCGAGCGAAGAGGGATGAGCGCCGGCGCGCCGACGGCGGGATCGCGGGTGACGACCAGAGGCCATTCGTACAGCGATTCGAGGATGCTCGCCTGCATCACGTCCGCAGGCGTGCCCTCGCCAGCGACGCGTCCGCGATGCAGCAGCACCATCCGATGCGCGAAGCGCGCGACGAGGTTGAGCTGATGACTCACCAGGAGCACGGACATGCCATCCGCCGCGAGCCGGCCGAGCAGCTCGAACACGGCCATCTCGTGACCCACGTCGAGGAAGGTGGTCGGTTCGTCCAGCACGAGCGTGTGACCACCCTGCGCGAGCGCGCGGGCCAAACGGACGCGCTGCCATTCGCCACCAGACAGCTCGGTGATCGTCCGGTCCATGTACTGCTGAATCTCCGTACGCTCGACCGCGCTCGCGATCGCATCGACGTCATCCCGCGCCTGAGCGCGCCACAGTCCGAGGTGCGGATAGCGTCCGAGCGCGACGTAG
>DATFOL010000544.1:0-6186 GCA_035265545.1 Gemmatimonadaceae bacterium
GCAATCGGGCCGTGTCGGCACCTACGCCTGGGTGCTCGTCGTCGGCGTGCTGTTCGTTCTCGGCGCCTTCACCTTCCGCTAACGCGATGCGCGAGCTCCTGCTGTCCATCGGGTACAACTCCTGGATCCTGCCCGCGCTGCTGGCGATCCCGCTCGTCGGTGCGGCGCTGATCGCCTTCACCGGGCGGTCCGGCGCGGATGGCGAGGACGAGGTCGTGTCCGGCGCCGCGCGCGGCCCGTGGATTCTCGCGACCCTCGTGTTCGCCGTCGAGTTCATCCTCTCGCTCGGCCTCTGGTGGACGTTCGACCCGAGCTTCGAGGGGTGGCAACACACCTTCGACGCGCGGTGGATCCCGTCATGGGGCATCCGCTTCACGCTCGGGCTGGACGGCATCTCTCTGATGATGGTGCTGCTCACGACCTTCATCATGCTGCTCGCGTCGTACGGCAGCTTCACGTCGATCCGACGCAAGGCGCGGGCGTACTACGCGCTCCTGCTCGTCCTCACCACGGGGATGCTCGGCGTCTTCATGGCGCTGGATCTCTTCCTGTTCTACGTGATGTGGGAGGCGATGCTCATCCCGATGTACTTCATCGTCGGGATCTGGGGCGGGGAACGGCGTATCTACGCCAGCCTCAAGTTCTTCATCTACACGATGGTCGGCTCGCTGCTCATGCTGGTCGGCATCGTGTATCTCGGGGTCCACCAGCCACCCACCGTGGTGAACGGGGTGGTGCAGCAGATCCCGAACTTCTCCTATGCGGCGGCGCTCACCACGGCGCAGTTCACGCCTACGGCGGCGTACTGGCTGTTCGGCGCCTTCTTCCTCGCGTTCGCGGTGAAGGTGCCGATGTTCCCGCTGCACACCTGGCTGCCCGATGCGCACGTCGAGGCGCCGACGGCCGGCTCGGTGGTGCTCGCGTCGATCATGCTGAAGCTCGGCACCTACGGCTTCCTGCGGCTCGCCGTGCCGCTGTTCCCGACGGCCGCCATGGACCCGAGGGTCCGGACGGCGGTGCTCGTGCTCGCGGTGATCGGCATCGTGTACGGCGCGCTCGTCTCGCTCGTCCAGCCCGACTTCAAGAAGCTCGTCGCCTACAGCTCGGTCAGTCACCTGGGCTTCGTGATGCTCGGGATCTTCGCGCTCACCGTGCAGAGCGTGCAAGGCGCGCTGATGGTCATGATCAACCACGGGCTGTCCACCGGAGCGCTCTTCTTCCTGATCGGGATGATCTACGAGCGCCGGCACACCCGGATGATCGACGCGTACGGCGGCATCGCCCGCGTTGTTCCACTGTTCGCCGCCCTCCTGACCTTCGTCTCCCTCAGCTCGATCGCCGTTCCCGGCACCAACGGGTTCATCGGCGAGTTCCTCGTGCTGGTCGGCTCGTTCCGAACGGCGCCGGTGCTGACGCTCATCGCCACCACCAGCGTGATCATCGCCGCGGCCTACCTGCTGTGGGCCATCCAGCGGATTCTCTTCAACCCGCTCGACAAGCCTGAAAACGCGCACGTGACCGATCTGAATCGGCGAGAGCTGCTGCTGATGGCGCCGTTGATCGCCGGAATCATCTGGATGGGCGTCTATCCGGCGCCCATCCTCCGGCGGATGGAAGTCTCGGCTGCGCACTTCGTGCGACTGGTCGAGAGCCGTAGCGCGGCGCGCACGGCGTTCGATGGGAGGCGCTGACGATGCGCACCTTCGACCTCGCCATCCCTTCGCAGCTCATGGCCGCGCTCTTCCCCGATCTGCTGTTCATCGGCGGCGCCATGGTGTTGTTGCTCTTCGCGGTGTGGCGTCGCGAGTCGCCCGAGCACCAGCGCCTGGTCGGGCTGTTGTCCATCGCTCTCACTGTGATCACGCTCGTCGTCGTCGTGGTGACGATGTTCCGCGGATTCCGCGCGAACGACGGCCCGATCGCCGTGGACAACTTCCGCTGGATGATGGACTTCATCATCCTGATCGGGACGATCGGCGCTCTCGCGCTGGGTATCGACGACAACGATCGCGTCGGCACGACGACGGCCGAGACGCACGTGCTCATCCTGTTCGCCTCGTCGGGGATGATGCTGCTCGCGGCCGCGCGCGACCTCATGATCGTCTTCCTCGGCATCGAGCTGATGTCGATCTCGTCGTACGCGCTCGCCGGCCTGAATCGACGGAGCGTGCGCGCCGCCGAGGGGGCGCTCAAGTACTTCCTGCTCGGTGCCTTCTCCACGGCGTTCCTCCTGTACGGGATCGCCCTCGTCTACGGCGCGACCGGCGCGACCGGCCTGAATCAGATCGCGACGCGCATCGACGCGAATGGGCTCGCCTCGAGCCCGATCCTGCTGATCGGCATCGCGATGCTGCTCGTCGGATTCGGGTTCAAGGTGTCGACGGTGCCGTTCCACATGTGGGCGCCCGACGTCTACGACGGTTCGCCGAACCCGATCACCGCCTACATGGCCGCCACCGTGAAGACGGCCGCGTTCGCGGCGTTCCTCCGGGTGTGGCTCGAGGCGTTCCCCGGCGAGTACGGCAGTTGGCATCGGGCGGTCGCGGGTCTCGCCATCGCCACGATGATCATCGGCAACGCAATCGGGCTGCAGCAGCGCAATCTCAAGCGGCTGCTCGCGTACTCGTCGATCGCGCACGCCGGCTTCATTCTCGTCGCGATCGCGGTCGGCACCGCGCAGGGTGCCTCGGCGATGCTGTTCTACCTGCTCGCCTACACCCTGGCCACTTTCGGCTGCTTCGCCGTCATCATCGTGATGTCGCGCGGGGACGCTCCGGTGACCACCGACGATCTGAACGGGCTCTGGACCGTGCGCCCGTGGCTCGCCGTCGCAATGACTGTGTTTCTTCTCTCGTTGATGGGCTTCCCGGTATTCGGCGGGGCGGGCTTCCTCGGCAAGTGGTTCGTGCTGCAGGCCGCGTTGCAGGCCGATACTCCGCAGATCGCTCTCGCCGTGGTGCTCGTGCTCACCACCGTGATCTCGGCGGGCTACTACCTGTACGTGGTCATGGTGATGTTCATGCGGCCACGCACCGCCACCGCCACGGCGGTTCCCGAAACGCCGGCCTGGACGCAGTTCGTCATGGTCGCCTGCGCGACGGCGATCGTGGTGCTCGGTGTCGCGCCGGAATATTCCGTGAAGCTGGCCAGATACGGAATTCCACGCATCGTGACGCGTTCGGTTCCGGTGGACGCTAGCCTGCTGAATCCGTCCGAGCTCACGCGCGCTCGGCCATAGTAGACGCGGGGCCGCCACCCGGCCCCGCGCGCCTTTCCCGCTCCTGCTCCCCGTCGTGCCCATCGCCCCCGGCATATTCAGGCAGAACGACATCCGCGGCGTCGTCGATCACGACCTCACCGTGGAGGCGGCGCGCGCGATCGGGCGGGGATATGCGGCAGTGATGCGGCGGCGCGGCGCGAGCGGCGAGATCGCC
The DNA here is from genome assembly GCA_035265545.1 of Gemmatimonadaceae bacterium. GTDB lineage: Bacteria > Gemmatimonadota > Gemmatimonadetes > Gemmatimonadales > Gemmatimonadaceae > AG11. The sequence continues at coordinate 3,435 of DATFOL010000544.1, forward strand.
GTTGGCCGCGACAATCGACCGAGCGGTGCGAAGCTCCGTGACGCGCTCGTGGCTGGACTCACCGAGAGCGGCGTCGACGTCGTCGACATCGGCGTCGTGCCGACGCCGCTGCTCTACTGGAGCCTGTTCAACCTCGGCGTCGCGGGCGGGATCCAGATCACGGGATCGCACAATCCGGCCGAGTACAATGGATTCAAGCTGTGCCTCGGCACCGAGTCGCTGCACGGCCACGACATCCAGGAGCTGTATGCGCTCATCGGCTCGCCGGCGGCGGAGCGGGTCGGACGGGTGCGCGAGGAGCAGGTCGTCGACCGATACGTCGAGGACGTCGCCTCGCGCATCGGCGCCATCAGTCGTCCGGTCAGGCTGGTGTACGACTGCGGCAATGGCGCCGCCACGCGCGTCGCGCCACAGCTCTTTCGCGCGCTCGGCCTCAATGCGGTGGGTCTGTTCACGGAAGACGACGGCACGTTCCCGAATCACCATCCCGACCCGACCGTTCCGGAGAACCTCGAGGATCTCATCGCCGCCGTGCGGCGCGAGGGCGCCGAGCTCGGCATCGCGTTCGACGGCGACGCGGATCGAATCGGCCTGGTGGACGGCGAAGGGCGCATCGTCTGGGGCGACCATCTGCTGATCCTCTACGCACGCGACGTGTTCGCGCGGCGCGGTGTCGGCGTGCCGGTCATCTTCGACGTGAAGTGCAGCCAGGCGCTGCCGGACGCGATCACGAAGGCGGGTGGGACCCCCGTGATGTGGAAGACCGGCCACTCCCTCATCAAGGAGAAGATGAAGGAGCTGCGCGCGCCGCTGGCTGGCGAGATGTCGGGCCACATGTTCTTCGCCGACGGCTACTACGGCTACGACGACGCGCTCTACGGTGCGGCGCGGCTCCTTCGCATCGTCGCCGACGCCGGTCACAGCGTGCGCGAGCTGCTGTCGGACGTCCCGGAGTTCGTCAGCACGCCGGAGCTGCGCGTGGAGTGCGGCGACGACGTGAAGTTCCCCATCGTCGAGCGCGCGGTCGCGTATTTCCGCGACCGATACGACGTGATCGACGTCGACGGCGTCCGAGTGCTGTTCGGCGATGGCTGGGGTCTCATCCGTGCCTCGAACACGCAGCCCATCCTCGTCACCCGGTTCGAGGCGCGCTCGGAGGCGCGCCTCGTGGAGATCCGCGGGGAGATGGAAGGGTGGCTGCGCCAGCAAGGCGTGACCGTTTGACGTGACCAAGCGACGAGTCGTCATCGGCGCCATCGTCGCCACGGCGCTCGTCCTCGCGCTCGGACGCTGGGCGAGCGAGCAGTACACGGACTCGCTCTGGTACGCCGCGCTCGGAGCGCGCGAGCTCTGGCGGACCCAGTTCGTCGACGGGATGATGCTGCGCGCGGCGTCGTTCCTCGTCGCCAGCGCATTCGCCTTCGTCAATCTCTATGCGGTACGACAATCCGTCGTGTCGCTGGTGCTGCCTCGCCGCATCGCGAACATCGAGATCGGCGAAGAGGTGCCGGGCCGGTATCTGCTGCTCGCGACCGCGGCGCTTTCGGCCGCCCTCGGCGCGGCACTGACGATCTCCGGCGACGCGTGGTCGACAGCGCTGCTCGCGCGCATCGGCCTGCCGTTCGGCGAGAGCGACCCGTACTTCGGCGCGGACCTCGGCTTCTTCGTCTACTGGCTGCCGTTCGAGACGGAGCTCTACTACTGGGCGATGATCCTCCTGCTCGTGATCATCGGCGTGGTCATTCTGCTGTACGCGCTGACGCCGAGCCTGCGCTGGACGCGCGGCGCGCTGTACGTCTCCTCGTATGTCCGACGCCACTTCACCATGTTGGGCGGGATGCTGCTGCTCGCACTCGCGTGGAGCTACCGGCTCGGGATGTACCGGCTGCTCGCGGAGGGGAGTGGGCCGGCGGGCACGTTCACTTCGGTCGATCATCGCGTCACCGTTCCGGCCACGCTCGTGCTCGCGCTCGTCACGCTGTGCGCGGCGGTGATCGTCCTCTGGGCCGGCTGGAGCGGCCAGATGCGCCTCGCGTTCTTCTCGGTGAGCGCGGTGCTGCTGCTCTCGCTCGTCGCGCGCACGGTGGCGCCGCTGGTGGCGCGGCGCTCGGTCGATCCGGTCGCGGCGGACAAGCAGGAGCTCCCGTATCAGGCGACGCGGCTCAGCTACACGCGGGTCGCGTACGGCGTCGTCGAGCGAATGCGCGCCGACACGCTTGGGGTAGGCTTCGCTACGCCGGTGGAGCTGAGCACGAGGGCCGCCATCTGGGATGCCGGGATGCTCCGCCGGTTCACCGAGCGAGAGCGCCACGTCACAGTCATCGGTACTGGCGCCGCGTGGACCGCGACGCCCACGGGAATCGCCGCGCTGCTCGTCGAGCGCGGCGAGGATGGCGTGAGTGACGGCCGTCAGTTCTGGGACCTCGGCCGCTTCGACGCGGCAGCCGTCGACGATCGTGGGCAGCCGGTTCGCGCCATCGCGAGCGGCCGGTTCGGCGACGAGACCGTACTGGACGAGCCGGCCGTCTACGACTCGGCGCCAAGCTACTCGCCGATGTCCGACTCGCTGCAGCGGTTGGCCGCCGTCGAGTTGGTGAGCACGCGCTCCCGGCTCGCGCATGCCTGGTCGCTCCAGAACTTCCGCTTGCTGTTCGGCGATTTGCCGCTGAACCGTCCGGTGATCGTCCAGAAGCGCGACGTCCGCGAGCGGGTGCGCGCGCTCGCGCCGTTCTTCGTTCAGGGCACGGAGATC
>DATFOL010000545.1:0-30006 GCA_035265545.1 Gemmatimonadaceae bacterium
GGCGTGTCCAGGCAGCCGATGACGTTCATCAGCGTGGACTTGCCCGAGCCGGACGGGCCCATGATCGCGACGTACTCGTTCCGGCGGATGGCCAGATCGACGCCGCGCAGCGCGCGCACGATCTCGCCGCCCATGTCGTACTCGCGCTTGATGCCTCGCGTCACGATCACCCAGTCCTGGCCCGGGGTAGCGCCCGCGGCGCCGACGACGGCCTGCCGCTCGGCCGTGGAGCCGAGCGGGGCTTCGAGCGAGTCCTGTACGATGTCCTGGCTCACGTTTTTGCCTGTGGCTTCTTGGGGTCGACCTTCGCCTCGCGAATCAGCGCGCCATCCTTCAACTCGCGGATCGCCTGATAGGTGCCGGCGACGATGCGGTCCCCCTGCTTGAGGCCATTCAGGACCTCGAAGTGCTTCTCGCCGGCAATCCCTACCTTTACGGGGCGGAAGGTGACTTTGTTGTCCGCCGCGACCACGAAGACGCCCTCGACGTCCTTCTTGCCGACCTCCTTCTTGGGCTTCGGCTTGCCGAGGCCGACCGCGGTGTCTTCCTTGGCGAGCGCCTCGTTCTCGCGCACCGTCAGCGCGATGATCGGGATCGACAGCGAGTTGCGGCGCGAGTCGGTGATGATCTTGGCCGTCGCGGAGAAGTCCGGGCGGGTCTCCGTCGGGGTATTGACGAGCTGGATCGTCACCTCGTAGTCGACAGCCTGGTCCGTGTTCTGTTGCTGCTGCGCGGCGGTCTTGACGGCGCTGTTCGAGATCTTCGTCACCCGCCCGATGAACGTCGTATCGGGGAAGGCATCGATCTGGATGACCGCCGAGTCGCCGATCGAGATCCGCGCGACGTCGGTCTCATCGACCTTCACCTTCGTCTCGAGCACGCTCATGTCGGCGATCGTCAGCAGCGTCGCCGCGTCCTTGTTCAGCGTGCCCATGATCGCCGTCTCGCCATTCTCCACGTTCAGACGCGTCACGCGGCCCGACATCGGTGCATAGATCGTCGTCTTGCCCAGCGAGCTGCGCGCGTCGCGCACGGCGGCCAGTGACTGATCCACCGCGTGGCGGGCGGCCTGGAAGAGTGCCTGATTGACCTCGACGGACGTGCGAAGCTGCTCGAGGTTCTCGTCCGAGATCAGCTGAGGATTCGCCTTCTTGATCTGGGCCGTGCGCTCGTAGCTCTTCTCCGCCTGGAGCAGGTTGGCCTGCGCCTGCGCCATCTGGGCGCGGCTCGAGGCGAGTGCGGCCTCGACGCGCTGCACCGCCGCCTCCTGCTGCTGCGGATCGATCTGGAGCAGGAACTGACCCTGCGTGACGATCTGGCCCTCCTTCACTGCCAGGCGCACGATCTTGCCCGTGATGTCGGAGCTCAGGTCGACCTTGGTCTGCGGCCGCACCTGCCCGCTGGCGGTCACCGACGCCACGAGGTCGCGCGGCTGCACCTGCTCGGTGCGGACCTCGACCGGCTTGTTCTTGCCCTTCATGGCGGTCAACCCGCCGATCGCGGCGATGACGAGGAGCACCCCGCCAGCCACGGACCATTTGACGCGCTTGCTCATATCGAGTCTCTCGGGGGGTTAGCGAAGGGGACGCCCGACCGCGTTTTCCAGCGCGGCAAAGGCCTTGTGGTAGTCGTAGATCGCGTTGACGCGATCGATCAGCGCCTGCTCATAGGTGCCACGCGACGTGACGACGTCGAGGAACGTGCTCGCGCCTACCTTGTACCGCTCCTCGGCGAAGGCCAGCTCCTCCTTCGCCTTCGTCGCGTTCTGCTCCTGCAGCGCGACCGTCTGCGCCGAAGTCTTCAGGGTCAGGTACGCCTGCGTCACGTCCGCCGTCATGGCGAGATCCTTCGCCTTGACGTTGTAGACCGCGGCTTCGCGCTCGACGGTCGCGCGCTGGACGCGCTCCTCGCGATTGAAGTTGTCGAACACCGGGAGCGACAGCGACGCGGTGAGCGCCAGCGGGGAGCGCTGGAACTTGAACGGGAACTGGCTGTTGCTCGAGCGGATCGCGTCGGCCTGCTGATCGGTGAAGACGAAGCGGCTGTTGCAGTTCGCCGAGGTGAGCCCGACGCGCGTCCGCAGCGAGTCCTGCGTCAGACACGACGCGAGCTGGCTCATCACGCCGCCGCGCGCCTGCTCCACGAGATAGTCCGAGTTGGTGTACTGATACGAGTTGCCGCCCCACCCGGTGCTCAGTTGCAGCGTGGGCGTGTACGCGGCCTTGGCCACCTTGATGTTCAACCCGGCGGCGCGCTCACGCGAGCGCAGCGCGAGGATGGCTGGATTCTGTCGGCGCGCCAGATCGAGCAGCGAGTCGATCGCGAAGTTCGGCGGGTTCACTGGGAAGTCGGTCGTCAGCTTCACGTCCGCCGGCTGGGCGACGCCCAGCTGCTGGAAGAGGCGTAGCTTCTCGACCTCGACGTTGTTGCGTGCCGTGAGCAGCGCCACCTGTGCCTGCCCGAGCGCCACCTCGGCGCGACGGATGTCGAGCGACGTACCCGATCCGACGGCGAGCTTCGCCTTCGCCAGCTCGAGCTGGGTCTCTGTCGTCTTGACGAGCGTGTCCTGCAGCGCGGATCGCGCCTGGGCCTGCAGCACGCTCAGGTACTGCTGGGTGACCGCCGCGCGAAGCTGCTCGCTCGAGCCGGTGATGTCCGCCTCGACCGCGTCGCGGTTCGCCGCCGCCGCCTTCGGGGTCACGAAGGTGGAGGTGTTCACCCGATAGTTCAGGTTCAGCCCGTAGCTGGATTGGACGGCGTCCGAGCTGTTGCTGAACGAAAGTCCGTTGAACACCTGCTGGCCGCCCTGCTGATACCGCGTACCGAAGCTGGCGTCGGCGCTCGGAAGGAGCGCACCGCGGGCCGAACGAAGCGCGGCGTCGGCGGTGCGGCGGTTGGTGGTCTGCGCGAGGTAGACCGGATTGTTCTGCCGGGCGACGGTGATGGCCTCGTCCAGCGTGAGAAGAGCGTCAGAGGGCGAGCGCGTCGTCGGATTCTGCGCCTGAGCGAGCGGCGCGGCGAATGCGAGAACGAGCGCGGCAAACGGCAGAATGCGCATCGAAGGGGAGGTCCTGGGAGAGTGAGTCACCCGCTCGTACGGGGACGCCGGGCAGGGGGTTTCACACGCCCGGGCGAGCAACCGACGCGCTCCGCATCTCGCGGAGCGTCACGACAATAATGCGGGATGTCGCTCTGCGTCAGAGCGGAGGTTAGTCGGTGTCGGCTTCCGGCGTCAGGAACACTCGCGCCCGCACCTTCTCGCGGATGCGCGCGTAGATCGCCGCTCCCTTGGCCGGCGAGGCCAGCGAGGGCCGGCCGATCGTTCCAGAGCTTCCCTTCGGAACCTTGAGCCAGCCGCGGCGGTATCGCCGAAGCTCGTCGCGCGACATCATATAGTCTTCCGCCAGGTCCATCTGGACGAGATGCGGCGCGAGATAGAGCATCAGCGAGGTGTCCAGCTCGTCGCCGTGCATCGGCGCCGTCTGGCCCTCGAGCACCTCGCGGAAGTCGATCGCGAAGATGTCGACGACTCGCACGCGCGCGGTCGTCGTGATGACGGTGGCGAGCGCCTCCTGGTGGGGATCGTGCTCGTGCGCGGTGAGCAGGATGAACTCCAGCACTCCGGTGGATTCCCAGGTGTCCAGCAGATCGTTGAGCATTCGGTGCAGCGTCTTCTTGCGGAGTGACGCGTTGCCCGGGAACCCCCGCTCGGTGGCGACGTTGACGCCGTACTCCAGGGTCGGTGCGACGCAGACACCGAACTCGGCCGAGAGGTCGTCAGCCAAGTGCTCGACGATCATCGTGTCTGCGCCGAGGGGCATGTGGCGCCCGTGCTGCTCGCAGGTGCCGACCGGGATGATGAGCCGTGGGTCGGAGCGGATGGCGGTGGCGATCTCGTCCGGCCGCATCTGCTTGATTCGACGCGGGGTCCTCGTCGGGGCGGGGGGATAGGTCATCCTGGGAAATCTGCTCCAGCGATTGCTGCCCGCCGCGGGCCCACGGGCCCTGGTCGCGCCGATGGCGGTGGCCATTGGCGTCCTGGCGGCGAGCGGATGGCTCGCCGAACCGCGCGTAGGTTATCTCGCGGTCTGTCTCGTCGCCACCGCGATCGGGGTCGACGCGACGGTGCGACTGACGCGTCGGTCGCTCCGAACGCCGCTCGCGGTGTCGTGCGTTGCGCTGCTGGCGTTCGCGATCATGGCCGCGGTCGCCCAGCAACGGCTCGCGCGATTCTCGAGCGCGCCGGCGACCGTCGGCGCGGAGCAGGCCGCCGCGCAGCGTGTGTTGCTCGCCTCACGGGTCGATGCCGAGCTCGCCACATTGCGCGACGCAGCGGCCCGAGCTCGGCGGCTCGAGGCCACGGACGAGCTATCCGGTCGGTTGCAGCGCATAATCGGCGACCCGGTACGGCGAAGCGCGCTCGTCGTGCGCCGGGACACGCTGCTCGGGTGGGCGGGCACCCTACACGCCAACCCCCGTGCGCTCGTGGGCCCGTCGGGGGTGGTGGTCACGCCATTCGGACTGACCCTCTACGCGGCGTCGGACAGCGGCGGGGTGCGCGCGATGGCGGCCTCGCTGTTGTACGCCTCGCCTCCGGCTGACCGGCTCACGCGCGGGCTCGCGCAGCGACTGCCCGGGAGCGAGGTGACCGAGGGGTTCGTTTTCTCGACGCCGTCCGACTCGGCGAGCGGGGATGCGCTCCGCTACACCGATGCCGGCCGTCCGCTGTTCGTTGCCCACGCGATCGTCCCGTCGGCGGACGAAGTGCGGTTCCGCATGCGCGAGCGCGCGCGGGTGCGGGTCGGCGTCGCCCTGCTGATCGCGCTCGTCGCGCTCGTCGTGGCGGCATCGCGCCGAGAAGTCGGAACGCTCGCGACGGTGGGCGCGGTCTTGGTGGTGCTGTGCACCGTTGCCATCGTGCCGCTCAGCGAGTTCTCGACCCGCTCCCGGTTCTTCGACGCGTCGGTGTACTTCTTCGCTCCCGGGCGCGCGTTCACCGCGAACGCCGCGGCACTGACGCTCACGTCGGCGACCCTGCTGCTCGCCGCACTGCTGGTGGTGCGTCGCGTGCGCAGTGGTCCACCGCGCGCGCTAGGTCTGGCGATCGGCGTCGTTGGCGCCGTGCTCGGCCCATACCTCGTGCGCGCGCTCTCGCGTGGCATCGCGCCGCCGGCCGAGGGCGCTGGTGTCGCGCTCTGGCTCATCTGGGAGATTCCGCTCTGCCTCGCCGCGACGACGCTGCTCGTGCTCGCCGCATGGGGGGGCAGGGTGGGGCTCGGCGGCCGGCGCAAGGTGGATCCCGCCGCTGGTCCAGCGCTCGCGATGCTGGGTGCGATCGTCGCGCCGATGGTGTGGATGGCGCCCGGACAGTGGCCGGTCTGGTACGCTCTCCTGTGGGTGGCGTCGATCGCCGCGCTGGTGGGGGCACGTCCGAGACGCTACTGGCTTCTCTCCGCCGCGTCCGTGGCCGCGCTTGGCGCGACCACCGTGGTATGGGGGAGCACGTCACGCGGGCGCGTGGAGCTCGCGGAGCGTGACGTGCGCGGGCTCGCGGCGCCCGACGCGTACGCATCCACACTCGTCGAACGTCTCGCCGCGACACTGCAGGGCGATACTCTCCCGCGGACTGCACAAGCACTGCTCGTCCGCTACGTGCTGTCGGATCTCGAGGCGTCAGGTTATCCCGTCGCCCTCACGTCATGGGAGGGTGAGCGGCCGATCGCCACCTTCGGTTCGGCACCGTTCAACGTATCCTGGCCTGCCGTGCGCGTGGCGGCGCTCGAAGCGCAGAAGGGTACGGCAGTCGAGAGCGGATTCCACGCCGGCGCGTATGGTGTGCGCATCGTCGCGGTCCCGATGCGGGGCGGTGCACTCACGATCCTCATCGCGCCCCGGACGCGGCTGATCGGGACCGATGCGTATGCGCGGTGGTACGGGCTCTCGCCAGGTGAGGGGAACGAGCCCCCCTATTTGGTGCAGGTGGTGGGCGACCCCCTCGCACCGCGGAAGTCGATAAACTGGCGACGCCTCGGGACCGAGCTGCACGGCGATTGGCCGGTGGAGGGGCCAGAGGGGCCCGCACGCGCCCACGTCGAAGTCGACCTGCGCGGACTGGACTCGTTGATCCCGCGCGGCGGCCTCCTGCTGCTGATCGACCTCGCGGCCGTTGGGATGGTTTGGCTGCTCGCCGCGACGGCCGATGGACGCATCGGACGATGGCTGCGGCTACGGCGGCGGCGAGTGCGCAGCTATCGCACCCGCCTGTCACTCGCGCTGTTTCTCTTCTTCCTCGTCCCGGCAGCGGCATTCGCCGTATGGAGCTGGCAGCAGCTGTACAATGACGCACAGCAGTCGCGCAGCCTGCTCGTCACCGAGACGATGCGCGCGGTCGCAGGCGATCGCCGGCAGCCCGATTGGCTCCGGCGCGAGAGCGTGCGTCTCGACACCAAGCTCCTGCTCTACAACGCGGGCGTGCTCGTCGACGCGAGCGACTCACTGTTCGCGGAGCTCGCGCCACTCGGCTCGTTGCTCCGGCCGAACGTTCATCGCGTGCTGGTGACGGAGGAGGTGAGTGCGACGCGATCGGAACCGCTCGCGGGCGCGACCGGGATGATGGGCTACCGTGTGGTTCCCGGCTCGGGCGGCACGGTGGTGCTCGCGGCGCCGGCTCGCGTCGACGACGTGCAGCTCGACCGGCGCAGGCGCGATCTGGGTGTGCTGGTGCTCTTCGCCACGGCGGTCGGCGCGGTGGCGGCGCTGTGGCTCAGCGCCGTGGCGGCGCGACAGCTCGCGCGCCCGATCGGCGCCTTGCGCACCGCCGCGCGCGCGGTGGCGCGCGGCGAGCGCGAGCTGCCGTTCGAGGGCGAGGCGACGAGCGAGTTCGTGCCGGTGTTCCGCGCGTTCGAGGCGATGGCCGAGGACCTCGGCGCGAGTCGCGCGGCGCTCGAGGAGGCGCAACGACGCACCGACGCCGTGCTGCGCACCGTGGCGAGCGGCGTCGTGGCCGTGGACGAGCAGGGGCGCGTCATTCTCGCCAACCCGCGCGCCGAGACGCTGCTCGGCGACGTACCCCACGCCGGTGAGCCGGTGGCCCGGATGTCCTCCTCGGCAGTGGCGGCACGACTCGCGGGCTTCCTGCGCAGCGACGGCACCGAGGACGCGTTCGAGATGGAGCGCGATGGACGCTCGCTGCGCGGTCAGCTCTCGCGACTGTCGAGCGGCGGCGCGGTGCTCACGCTCGACGACGTCACGGAGTTGGCGCACGCGCAGCGGGTGCTCGCGTGGGGAGAGATGGCGCGCCAGGTGGCGCACGAGATCAAGAACCCGCTCACGCCGATCCGACTCGGCGTTCAGCACCTGCGACGCGCGCGCGGCCGTGCGGACTTCGACGCGGTGCTCGACCAGAACGTGACGCGCATCCTCAACGAGATCGACCGTCTCGACGAGATCGCGCGTTCGTTCAGTCGCTACGGCAGCGCTCCGGAGGAGCGTCCGCCAGCGGAGCCCACCGACGTGGCGGCGATCGTCCGCGACGTCGTCACGCTCGAGACGCTCGGAGAGGGCGATGTCGATTGGAGGTGTAGCGTCGACGGGAAGCCGCCCCTCGCCCTCGCGCGTGGCGACGAGTTGCGCGAGGTGCTTTTGAACCTGTTCGAGAATGCACGCCTGGCGAAGGCGAGTGTCGTCACGGCGACGGTGTGCCCCGACCGGTTGGACGACGGCGCACCGGCGGTGCAGGTCGCGGTCACCGACGACGGCATCGGGATCGCCGAGGACGTATTGCCGCGCATCTTCGAGCCGCATTTCTCGACGCGTACCAGTGGCAGCGGCCTCGGGCTCGCGATCACCCGGAGACTAGTCGAGGGATGGGGCGGGACCGTGACGATCGAGTCGAGGCTGGGGGAGGGAACGAAGGTGCGGGTGAGGTTGAGGAGCGCGCCTCCGGCGCGGGTCTGACGGTTTGACGGTGCTTCAGTGGTCGGCCGGCCTCGGTTAGCTACGTGTCCCGAGGCCGGCCGAGAACTGATCAACCGTGAACCGACGAACGGATCTACTCCGTGTCCCGCCCCGCTGCGGCGCCGCCGGCCCCCAACCTCACCCTCACCGTCTTCACATTGGTGAACTCCCGCAGCCCCACGTCGCTGAGCTCGCGGCCGTAGCCCGACGCCTTTACACCTCCGAACGGGAAGCGCGGATCGGACACCACCATGTCGTTCACGAAGACGCTGCCGGCGTCGAGCTCGCGGACGAAGCGCTCCTGCTCGGCGGCGTCGTTCGTCCAGGCGCTGGAGCCGAGTCCGAACCGCGTGTCGTTCGCGATGCGGATCGCGTCGCCGACGTCGCGTGCGACGAACACGCAGCCCACGGGTCCGAACAGCTCGTCGCGATAGGCGGGTGACTCGCGCGGGATCTCGGTGAGCACAGTCGGCGGGAAGTACGCGGTGGGCGCGCTACGCCGGCCCCCACAGACGAGTCTCGCGCCCTGCGCCACCGACTCCTGCACCTGTGCTTCGAGCTCCTCGGCGAGGCGCGCAGTCGCGAGCGGTCCGATCTGCGTCGCCGGTTCCAGCGGATCGCCCACGCGTAGCGCCTGCATCCCCGCGGAGAAGCGCTCGAGGAAATGGTCAGCGATGGATTCGTGGACGATGAACCGCTTCGCCGCGATGCAGCTCTGGCCGTTGTTGATCGTGCGTGCCTTGACAGCCGTCGTAACAGCGCGATCAAGGTCGGCGCTCGGCATGACGACGAACGCGTCGCTGCCGCCAAGCTCGAGCACCGTCTTCTTGAGGTGCTCGCCCGCGTGCTGCGCGACGCTGCGTCCCGCACCTTCGCTGCCGGTGAGCGTCGCCGCGGCGACGCGCGGGTCGGCGAGCAGCGCCGGCACCGCGTCGCTGCCGATCAACAGGGCCTGGAACACGCCGTCGGGGGCACCGGCGCGCTTGACCAGCGACTCCAGCTCCAACGCGCAGCCGGGGACGTTCGACGCATGCTTGAGCAGCCCCACGTTGCCGGCGACGAGCGCCGGAGCGACGAAGCGGATCACCTGCCAGAAGGGAAAGTTCCACGGCATGATCGCGAGCACCACGCCGAGTGGCTGGTACGTCACGAACGAGCGGTGGCCCGCGTCGTCGACCACGTTGTCGGCGATGAATCCGGGACCGTGCACCGCGTAGAAGCGGCAGCCCTCCGCGCACTTCGCCGCTTCATCGATCGCTGCCTGGATCGGCTTGCCCATCTCGAGCGTCATCAACCGTCCAAGTCGCTCCTTCTCGGCGTCGAGAAGCTCCGCGAGTCGCGCTACGACCGCAGCGCGCTCGGCCACCGGCGTGCGTCTCCAGCGAGGCGCGGCCTCGGCGGCGAGAGCGAGCCGCCGCTCGAGCTCTTCGGGCGAGAGTGCGGGATGTTCGGCGAGCGTCTCGCCGGTGGCCGGATTGATCGATCGGAGTGTGGTCATGCGCCGCACTCGTTGCAGAGCGCGTGCGCGCTCACTCGATGACCGGCTCTCCGTCGCGCCACCACCCGTCGCCGGCCTCGTCGCTGCCGAAGATGCGGCGCCACCAGGGCACGCGTCGCTCCCGCTCGAGTACGGCGCCAGCCGCGGTGCGCCACTCCGCCTGCATCGCGGACGCGTCGGGGAAGCGGTCGTCCGGATCTGGCGAGAAGGCGCGCCGCAGCCACGCCTCGATCTCCGGCGGGAATGCCGAGAGGTCGATCTTCCCGGCGAGCTCGCGGGCGAGGATCGTCTTGGGATCGTGGTCGCCGAACGGCGCCTCGCCCGTAAGCGCGAAGACGGCGATCGCGCCGAGCGAGAAGCAGTCGGCTGGCGCCTCCTGCGGCTCGCCGAGCAGCTGCTCCGGTGGGGAGAAGGCCGGCGTGCCGGACGCACCGGTCGTTTCCTCGCCCGTCGGGTTCGCGATGCCGAAATCCGCGATACGCCACCGCCGGTAGCGGTCGATCAGCAGGTTCTCCGGCTTTAGGTCGCGATGGACGATGCCGACGGCGTGCGCGGCCGCGAGCCCGCTCAGCACACCATCGATGTGCGGCGCGATCTCCGCCACAGACCGTGCGCCCGCACGCGCGATGAGATCACCCACCGAGCCGTTTTCGGCGAGCTCCATCGTGTACCACGCGACGTCGCCGCGGCTGTCCCAGTCGTAGATCGGCACGATCGCCGGGTGCGCGAGCTGCGCGGCGAGGCGCGCTTCGCGCCGGAAGCGCCCGACCGCGCGCTCGTCGCGCGCCACGTGGGGATGCAGCAGCTTGAGCGCGACTTCGCGGCCGAGCGAGAGGTCGCGGACACGCCAGACGGAGCCGAAGCTCCCGGCGCCGAGCGGGGCGATCACCTCGTAATCGTCGGCGAGCGCCCAGCGGAGCCGCACCTCGGGCGATTCGCGCGCCGCCGCCGTGTGCTCGCCGCTCAGCGTGAGCACCGTACGGCTGCCGACGATGCGATCCATCGCGCGGATCATCGCGGCCACGCTGGTGAATCGCTGCGCGGGATCGTGGTGGAGCGCCTTGTCCATCACCTGCGCGACTGAGGGCGGAATGTCCGGCCGGACGAGCGCGATGGGCGGGATGTCGTCGCGCGGCGGAGCCTCGCCGGTGAGCGCGTTGAAGCAGAGCGCCGCCAGCTGCCACTGATCGCTCGCCGCCGTCGGGTTCCACGAGTCCCGCCACTCCGGCGGGAGGGGCATCTTGCTCGAGTTCGGCGCCAATCCCTCGGGCACCTCCGAGAGCGGCACGGCCCACTGCCACCCGAGCAGCCAGAGACGCCCCATGGGTGTGGTCCACGCCGTCTCGACCGAGACGGCGCCGTGCACGGTACCGGCGTCGTGCAGGTATGCCAGCGCCGATCCGAGCTCGCGCACCACGCGCAGCACGGCGGGAACGTCGTCGGCCCCCGCGCGCGCGAGGCGCGCGCCGATCGTCTCGCCGGCGATCCAGCGTCGCAGATATCCGGGACCCCGGCGACTCTCCTGATACGACGTCCAGTAGTGGTACGTCGTCGGCGCCGCCGGATGGTTGCGGTGCGCCAACCCGCGGGCTTCGGCCTCGAGCCAGTGGGAGTGCTCCGGATTGGGCGCGCTCACCAGCGACAGCGAGCGATCGAGCGCGTCGACGATCTCCTGAAAGTGGCGGTGCTCGTCCCACACGCCCTCGGAGCCCCAGCTCCACCCCGGGGGGAGCTGCCAGTCCGCGAGGTGCTCGGGCAACGTCTGGGTGACGCGATGGGCGTCGCCGGCGGGGCGGAGCGGCCGCGGCGAGCCGAGGTCGTTGCGAGTCGGCGAGTTCGGTCGAGTCACACCCGCAAGTTAGCGAGCGGAGCGGGTCGGGGCAGGTTGCTTCGTCACAACCGCGATTCGGAAAGCACTTCGGCGGCCGCCGCTTCGAAGACCGGCAGGAGATTGACGTCCGGCAGCACGCTCACCTCCACCGTCCGCACCCGCAGCGGCTGACCGTCGAGCGGTGCCGGGGAGTGCAGCGATGGCACGTGCACCGTCACTGCGATCACGCGCCACATGGTTCCACGGCTCGTGCTGCCGTCGGCCTCCACCGTGTCGAGCTGCAGTACCTCGCCGCGAGCCGGCACCACCATGCTCTGACACTCCGCCAGGAGCGCCCCGTTGCGATCGTGTCGAGTGACGCGAAGCGTGATCATGCGTTGGCCGGGAGTGGGTTGCGCGATAAGCTAGGAAGCGTGTCGCGTGCGGGCCAGCACGCGTGTGAAACTCGGAGTGCATGAGGGCGTACGGGTGAGCGCATCCCCTTCGTCGAGGCTTTCCAGTGATCTTCTTCCTTCTGAGCTTTCTGGTGAGCACGGTGCTCGCCATCGTCGGATATTCGCAGGCTCGCGCGTTCGTCTTCGGGCGGCTGCGCTACGTGGACGCCGTGCACTCCAAGCTCGCCCCCATCATCGCCGGCATCGGAGCCGCGCTGGTGGCGCTCCCGCTCGTCGCGATCATCCCGTGGGTCGGCCCGGGAACGGCGCTCACCTTTGGCATCTCGGTCGGTGCAGGCGTCGTTGCCGGATCGCGCGACGTGCGGAGGCGGTTGTCGGGGTTCTGACGGCGGCGAGGGGAGGGTTCGGCTGATTACCTTTCAGCCATGCCGTCCTCTCTGCTGTCCACCGAGATCAGCGATCCGATCAACGCCCGAATCCTCGCCGTCAGCGAGGACCGGATCGCCGGATTCCACGAAGATCCATTCGCCGAGATCGCCCGCCACAGCGGTCTGCCGCTCGACACGGTGCTCGAGCGCCTGCGCGCGATGCTCGAGGCAGGGGTGGTGCGCCGGATCCGGCAGACGCTCATGGCGACCAACCTCGCCCCCGGAGCGCTGGTCGCCTGGCAGGTGCCCACCGAGCGGCTCGATGCCGCCTTCGACTTCCTCGCGGCGAATGATCCCTTCTCGGGTCACGTCGTCATCCGTTCCACCGACGCGGAGACGCCCGGCTCGGTGTACCGGCTCTGGACGACGCTCAAGGTGCCCCAGGGCTTCTCGATGCAGCGCCACTGCGAGTTCCTCGCCGAGCGCATCGGAGCGAGTGGCTTCCGCATCATGCCGGCGAAGCGACTCTTCGCGCTCGGTGTGGGCCACGTGCGGCGTCGCGGCATGGAGCCCGGCAGCCGCTCGGAGGAGCTTGGCGAGGTGCTCGACACCAACATCGTCGACCTCTCGGCGCTCGAGTGGAGGGTGCTGGCAGCGCTCAAGCGCGAGCTGCTGCCCGACGAGGTGCGGGTCGGGCCGTGGCGCGCTCGCGCCGTGGAGGCGGGGATCTCGTACGACGAGTTCCTGCGCGTCGCGCGCGGACTGTCCGAACGCCGCGTGATCGGCCGCTTCTCCACCTTCCTCGAGCACGTGAAGCCGTCCGCCTCCGGTGAGCGTGCCACGCGCTACAACGCGCTCTTTCACTGGCGCGTGCCGATCGGTCGCGAGATCGAGGCAGGGCGCGAAGTCGGGCGTCATCACATCCTCACCCACGCCTACTGGCGCGAGGGAGGTCCCGAGTTCGCCAACGTCAACGTCATGGCGGTGGCGCACGGCACCGAGAAGGCGACGGTGCTGGCCCACAAGGCCGCGATCGATCGGCATCTCGAGGAAGCGGGCATTGCGGTGAGCTACACCAACGTCTTCTGGGGCGGACGGAGCGAGATCAAGCCGTCCGAGGTTCTGCCCGGGGAGTACGAGGCCTGGTGCCGCCGGATCGGGTTGGATCCCGAGACCATGCGCGCGAGCTGACGGCGATGCGGTCCGCGCGGCGCCCGACGGAGGACGCATGCGCCTCGTCGTGATCCTCTGGCGGCTCCTGCCAATCGCGCTGGACTTCTGGCGCGATCATCGGCGGTGGCTGCTGTTCGGCGCGCCGGCACGTCGCACCGTCGCCGACCACGAGCGCCGCGCGAAGCGGCTCGTCGCGAGCCTCGCCGCGCTCGGACCGACCTTCGTGAAGATGGCGCAGCTGTTCGCTGGCCGCACCGACCTGCTCGCGCCCATGTACGCGCGCGCACTGACCACGCTCACCGACCAGGTGCCGCAGGTGCCCCTCGCCGAGATCGAGCGCGTCATCCGTGACGAGTACGGCGCATCGCCCGCCGAGCTGTTCGAGCGGTTCGACGAGGTGCCGATCGCCGCGGCGTCGCTCGGTCAGGTCCACCGTGCGCGCTACGCTGGCGAGGAAGTCGTCATCAAGGTGCTGCGGCCCGGGGTCGAGGCGCTGGTCGCCGAGGATGTGCGCGTGTCGCAGCGGATCATCGGGCTCGTCGAGCGCTGGTGGCCGAACCCGCACGTCGTCGGCACGCGCGTCGTGATTCAGGAGTTCGCGGCGCGCGTTTCGGAGGAGATGGATTTTCGCCAGGAGGCGGCGCACGCCGTGGCGATCCGGGCCAACTTCGCGGGCGCGCGCGGCATCTGGATCCCGCGCGTCATCGAGCCGATGATCCGGCGCCGCGCCCTCGTGCTCGAGTACTGCCCCGGTCGCCGCGTCGATCGCCTCGACGAATGCGTGGCCGACGGACGCGTCCGCCCGGACCGGCTCGTGCGCGACGTCATGGAACTCTACGCGAAGATGATGTTGGTCCACGGCCTCTTCCACGCCGATCCGCATCCGGGCAACCTCCACGTCGCCGAAGACGGCCGTATCATCCTGCTCGACTTCGGGATGGTGGTGCGCGTGCCACTCGAGCTGCGACGCCAGCTCGTCGCGGCCATCTTCGCCGCGATCCGGCGTGACGCCGATGCGCTTGCGGAGTCATTTCACGCGCTTGGTCTCGTGGTGACCGGCGCCGATCCCGCGGTGATTCGACGGCTAGCCGGCACACTCCTCTCCGTGGCCGATCAACGCAACACGACGCGCGAGCGCGTCGAGCTGCTCGCCGACGAGGTGATCGCCGAGCTCTACGACTGGCCCATCGTGCTGCCCAGCCATCTGGTGTACTTCGCCCGCACCGCGTCGCTCATCGAGGGGCTCGGCACTCACTACGACCCGCACTTCAACGCGCTCGCGTTCGCCACGCCAATCGCGCTGTCGCTCCGCAGCCGCATCCTCGCGTCGCTCTATCCCGGCGGCGGCCAGCCTCGCATCGACCCCGCGCGGGTGATCGGGGCGGCGCTGGGCGCGGTCGCGCGTGTCGTGCAGCGGGCCAGCGTCGAGGTCGTGGCTGCGGTGCGCGACGCCGTCGCCACCGCGGCGCTGCCCGAGCTGCCCTCGACTTCGGCGACTGTAGCGAAGGGCCAATCGCCGATGTCGGTGCCCTGAACCCATGATGTCCTCTCGGACCCCGGGGCTCGCTGGCTCTTCCTTTGCCTTTGCCGTCGATATGCTGCCCGTCTCCATGTACTCCAACGCGCGCCGCGTGACGCGCCCGATCAAATTCCTGGTCCTCATCACGCTCGCGCTCGGTGGCGCGACTTTGACGGCGGATGCACAGCGGCGGGCACGCTTTCCCAACGAGCTGCGTGGATCACAGGAGAGCGTTCAGAAGATGTGGGACTTCGCCACCACCCACGGCCTCACCTTCTATCGGACGCCCCGCGACATCGACCAGGCTGTCGCCGACGGAAAGTTGGTGCCGCTGACGGGCGACGCGTCATACGAGCTGACGCGCGGTGTCGGGTTCTCGTACGCGACGCGCGAAGCCAAGCAGTTCGTGGCCGCGTTCGCGCCGCAATACCTGGCCGCGTGCGGCACGCCTCTGGTCGTGACGAGCGCCGCGCGCCCCACCAACCGGCAGCCGCGGAACTCGAACCCGTACTCCGTGCATCCGACCGGCATCGCGATCGATCTCAGACGCCCGCCGGCGGGACCTTGCCAGCGCTGGCTGCGCCGCGCGCTCGCGGAGCTCGAGGAGCAGGGCTACGTCGAGGCCACCGAGGAGCGTCGTCCCGTGCACCTCCACGTCGCCGTGCTCACGGAGCCCGGCAAGATCGCGGCGCTTCCGCCGCTCGCCAGCGAGGCGCTCGCCGGCGCGTCGAACGTGCAACGCAGCAATGGGGAGATCGCGGCACGATCCACCATCGCCGCGGCGCGCGTCCCCGACGCACCGGCCCGCGTGGCTTCCGGGGGCGATAACGATCCGATCCGTGGTCGGATCTATCGCGTGCGCGAAGGCGACACGCTGTGGGGCGTGGCTCAGCGCAGCGGGGTGAGCGTCCGGGCGCTCGCTCGGGCGAACCGGCGCAGCCAACGAGCGGTGCTCCGCCCGGGCACGATCCTCAGGGTACCCAGCCGCGGCTGACGCGGGCGCGCTCCACGTAGTCGCCGTGGAGCTTCGGCGCGTTCAACTGCCGGCGACGACTCAAGCTACGAATGCGCTCAGCGCCTGCAGGCCGCCGACAGCCGTCGTGGCGCCGCGGCGTTCGGGAACAGCGCGCGCGCCGCGTCCGCATGCCGGCGAACATTGGTGCAGGACCCCCGGCGCGCGTAGGCCTCGGCGAGTCGAAGGTGGATGCGGTAGCTCCCCGGATCCAGCGCCGACGCGCGCTCAACGACGCTCGCGCGGGCGCTCGACTCGAACACCGACATCGCCGCGACCTGGGTCGCGCTGCGCGTGATGGCGAGCCCGCCCAGAATCGCCACGAGCAGCATGGCCGCGGCGCGTCGCGAGGTCGGCAGCTCGACCAGCAGCCGCGGTCTGGACGGCGGAGAGAGCGCGCCGAGCAACCCCCACGCGATGAGGGCAGGCGCGGGAAGCAGCAGCACCGCGTCGAACGTGCTCACGACGAGCAGCACCGCCACGGTACCGAGCAGCGCCCAGGCGGCGAGTGCTCGCTCGGGATCTCCCTGGACACGGAGTGTGCGCACGGCGTCGACGAGCAGCGCGACCATCGCGAGCGCGAGCAGCGTGAACGCGGCGGGTCCGCGCTCCGAGAGGAAGGTCATCCAGTCGCTGCTCGGCCAGGGATTGGCCGTCATGCCATCGGACCCGAGCGACGGGTCGACACGCGAGGCGAACTCGGGATAGACCATCGCCCAATTGCCGGGCCCGACGCCGAGCAGTGGATGATGCAGTGACATCCGCGCCGAATTCTTGTACTGCACCAGTCGTCCCTTGCCGCTCCCCTCCCGATAGTTGACCACGCTCCGCGCCGTCTCGAGGTACGGCGAGTCACTCTTCCAGTTCAACGTGTTCGGGAGCGCCAAGGCTGCGCCGCCGCCGACGACGGCGATGAGCAGCAGGAGCGGCAGGCGCCGCCACGCGATCGCGCCCCGTGCTCGTTTGATGACGAGATAGCTGAACGCGATCATCACGACGGCGCACGCGATGAGCGCGAGCCAGGCGGCGCGGCTCCGAGACAGTACCAGCGCGGCCCCCACGGCCGCGATCGCGGCCGCCCACCATCCGAACGCGCGCCGCGACTCGGCTCGCAGCGTCGAGAGGAGCAGGGCGGGGAAGACGATCACGCAGAGGTGCGCCATGAAGTTGCGGTTTCCGAACGTGCCGCCGGGTGCGCGATTGAGGCTGAACGCATCGATGCGCAGCCCATAGGTCTGGAGCAGCGACGTGAGGGCGCCGACCACGCCGGCCAACGCCAACCCCGCGATGAGCCAACGCGCGAACCCGGCGCGCGCCACGGTGCGCGCACACCAGAAGCAGGAGGCGCCCGACAGTGAGAGTGCGACCGCGCGGCCCGCGGCCCACCAGTTCGTCGCGAACAGCGCGGAGACGAGACCGAGCGCGAGGAAGAGCCCGAGCAGCTGATCGATTCGCGCGAGGCGCAGGGCGCGCGCGCGCGCGAGGCAGCACAGCGCTGCGAGCGTCGCGACGACGTGCAGCACGAGCTCCTTCGGGACGAAGAAGCGGTCCAGCTCGAACTGCTTGTAGACCGCTGCGGCGAGGACCACGGCCATCGCGCCCACTTGAAGAATGACGAGCGCGGCGCGTTCGAACAGTGTGGGAGCCGAGGCACGACTGCCGTCGGAGATGCGATCGGTCGGGGGCACGCGGGAATGTACCCGAGGGTGCGAAGGAGGGCAGGATCGTTCAATCTCTCGGCGTGACGCGGCGCGAGTCATGCAGGTCACTTAAAGTAGACGCACGCGACGACCACTTTTCGGGAGTGTATGCCCATGACGCACGCGAAACTGATCGGACGGATGATCGTGGCACTCGGCGCAGTGGCGTCCCTGCAGGGGTGCGCGGCACTGTCCAGCGTACGCGTCGCGCCGCTCGCAACGGAGAACTCGTCGTCGCAGCGCAGCATGCTGAGCCTGTTCAACCCGATGCCCTTCCAGCACCGCAGCCTGAGCGACGGGATGTTGCTCCGCGCGCCGGAAGATCGCAATCCGAAATACCGCTACCTCGGCTACTGAGTCGAGGCAGGTCGATACGACGAGGGCGGCCCATCGGGCCGCCCTCGTCGTATTCGGTCATCGTATCCGGACGACTCTCGCGGCGATCGGCCCGGCCGTCGTGAGCGTGAACGTCGCCGCGGTGTTGGGCGGGATGGAGAATCGGTAGTACGCCGACGAGCCTTCAATGAGCTCGCCGGAGGCTGTTCCGCCCGTGAACGCCTTCACCTCGAGCGGATACGGGGCCTTGTAGATTGCCTTGTACAGGCTATGCCAGTTCCAGCTCTCCTGCGTGAACTCGGCCGGCAGGCCCGAGATCAGATCGTCCATGTAGTGCGACACGTTCCAATCGCGCACACGCGCCGGCAAGTCACCGCCGAAGACGTCCTTGAGGTTGGTGACGCCAGCGGAAGGGCCCCGGACGAGCGCCTGCCACGTCGCCGTTTCCAACGTGCCCTTCCGGTCGGCGAGATAGCGCAGGAGGTTCCAGGTCGCTCCGCGCGTCGAAAGGCTGTCATCGGCGCGAAAGGGGGAGTTCTTCGATGGCGCAGTCAGGAAGTCGCGATATCGCGACGAGTTCGACGACTGGTCGTTGTTGAACGCGTTCCGGATCTTGTCGGAGCTCCGGATCACGATGCTATCGAGATTGGCCTTTGGAGAAACGCCCGACTCGCGATAGAACAGCAGCTCCTCGGCAACGTGCGCGAGGCCTTCGTCGAGCCACCCCTCCTCGAACTGCTCCACGCCCTGCGTGATGTACAGACGGCGAGAGGCATTGATGAGATGCTCGAACTCGTGCGCGATCACCGAGGTCGTCACGCTGTCCACGAAGCTGGTCTTGCGAACGTTGCCATTCACGAGCCCCGAGGGATCCGGCGCAAGGAGGTAGAACAGCTCGCTGTAGTTGCTTCCGGTGCATCCGTCGATGCCGGCCGAGCCCACGGTCGGGAAGAGGTCGCGGTTGTAGAAGAATCCGGCCACGTACGACTCGGAGTTCTTCGGCGTCAGCGCGTTCACCGCTGAGCTGAACAACAGGACGACCTTCTTGTTGGCGTCGACGTCGCCGGGGGCGCCGAAGTTCGCCACTTCGAGCGGATACACGAGCGTGTCGAAGCGCGCGGCGAAGCGCTGGTAGTCCGCCGTGGTGAATCCCCCCGAGGGGTTCAGCGTGTCCGCCAGGACGATCGATTGCGTGCCGATCGCGACCACCCGAGTGCCCCGGCGCACGATGGGGTCGCAGGGTTCCAATCCCACGTTGATGTTGACGAGGTCGCCCACCTGTGGTTCGGCGACACCGAGGCTCCGCGAGATGCCACCCATGTTCGCGCCGCTCGATCGGAAAGCGCGCGCGGCGGCGAATCTGCCCGCGAAGCGGGCACCACTACGCGCGTTGAGCCGCGCTCCGTAGCTGATGTCGACCACCGGAGCCGTGACGCCAGCAGCCGTCCGCGCCGCTGCTGCTTGTGGCGAAGGCATCAAGGCCGTGGCCGGAGCGGATACCGCGCCAGCGGCGCCCGTGCCCGTGACCGTCACCGTGTAGGACACTTTCGTCCGGGCCGAGTCGGTGAGCGCAGTGTCGACGAGCACGAGGACGTTCTCGGTGCCGGTAGCGCCGCCCTCGACCGTTATCGCCGTCGCGGCTACGGCCTTGGCCTGACCTGGCGCAAGCGAGTTGTCCTCCACGGGCCCGGAAGGATCCCCGCAGGCGGCGAGCACGATCGCGGCCGCGGCGGGGAGCAAGGTCGAGACGCGCGGCGCGCGCCGGTGGATCTTCGTCATCGAATGTCCTCTACTCATTTGGGCAAGTCGCTCGACCAGTCCGACTTGCCGGTAAGTCGCCGCGTCACGTCTTGCATATTCGGTATATGTTCGGTATCGTCTCGGCGAACCGGACGTCCAATGCCGGAGGCGCCGTGCAGGAGACTCTTTTCGCCCAGGAACACACGCGAGCGGGCTTTCCCCCTCTCCTGGGGGAACAGAAGGATATACGCTATTTCGGTACCGATCCGAGAAGCCTCCTGAACAGCCCCGCCACGACCGGGATGAGCTTCTGGTCGATAAATCCGTATGTCGGGTGTGCCTTCGGCTGCGCCTACTGCTACGCCCGCTACGCGCACCGCTACGCCGCCGAGCGCCTGTCGGACGCTGTCGTGAGCGCTGACGGCGCGCGAGAGGAGCTCTCCGTGCTACCCCACTGGCTCGCATTTGAGCGGCGGATCTTCGTGAAGCGCGAGGCCGGCGCCGTCCTCCGCCGAGAGTTGAGGCGACCTGCCCGATTTCGTGCCCTGCAGCGCGAGACGGTGGTGATCGGCACGGCAACCGACCCGTACCAACCGGCGGAGCGACGTTTTCGCATCACGCGCGGCGTCCTCGAGACGCTCGCGGATCAGGTCGGGCTGTCCGTCACGATCATCACCAAGAGTCCCCTCGTCACGCGCGACGTCGACCTGCTCGTTCGTATCGCCGCCCAGTCGCGGCTCTCCGTCCACGTTTCGCTGATCACGGCCGATCGGGAGCTGGCGCGCCGACTCGAGCCGCGCGCACCGACGCCCGAAGCTCGCCTGCGGGCGATCGGGCGGCTGCGCGCGCACGGCATCGAGGTGGGCGTGAACGTGATGCCGGTGCTCCCCGGCATCACCGACGCGCCCCGGTTGCTCGACTCGCTCGTGCGCTCGGTTGCCGGGGCGGGAGCATCGTACCTCGGCGCGTGCGCGCTCCGATTACAGTCGGCCGCGCGACAGCGATACCTGCCGTTCATCGAGGCGGAGTTCCCGCACCTGGCCGACCGCTATCGCTCGACGTACGCGCGAAGCCACACCGTCGGCGAGCGCTACAGACAGGGTCTGCGCGAGCACTTTCGGGTCCTCTGTGCAGCGCATGGCGTCGTGTTCGACCGCTATTACAAATCAGAGGACGACGAGGAGGAAACGTCCGAGATGGCCGACGGTGAGCAGAGCACGTCGCCACAGCTCTCGCTGAGCTTGTAGCGGCTCGTCGTCCGAGCGGCGATGCTTGAGCATGACGTCGGCAGATTCCTTTCTCGTCCGTCCCGCCCGGCGCGATGACGTGCCCGCGATCGAGGAGCTGATCGAGCGCTCCGTGCGTGAGCTGAGCTCTCCGTGGTACGACCCCGTGCAGATCCAGAGCGCGCTGCGCTACCTCTTCGGTGTCGACACGCAACTCGTGGACGACGGCACGTACTTCGTGGTTGCTCGCGGCCACGTGCTGACCGCGGCGGGTGGATGGAGCAGGCGACGCACGTTGTTCGGCGGCGACCGCTGGAAGCACGAAGCCGACGATCTGCTCGATCCGAGGCGCGAGCCGGCGCGAATCCGGGCCTTCTTCGTTCATCCGGAATGGTCGCGGCGCGGGCTCGGCCGGATGCTGTTCGAGACGGCAGTGCGTGACGCGCTCTCCGCGGAATTCAACCGCATGGAGCTGATGGCGACACTTCCCGGCGAGCCACTCTATCGCGCACTCGGCTTCACGGCCGAAGAGCGCATCGAGCTCCAGCTCCCCGACGGCGTGCGCGTCCCACTCGTGCGCATGTCCCTTCAGATCGAGCGTTAACCGGAGAACGCGCCCGGTCAGGCGGTGGCGCGCAGCACCTCGAACCGGCACCGTGCTCCTGCGGATCGGTCGCAGCGTTCCCGTACGGTCTCGCCGACCACGGCGGCGACAAGCTCCTCCACGGCGTGGCACGCGCTGGGCTGGCCTCGCACCGCGGTCGCGAGCGGGCAGGCATAGCCGCGCAGAAGGTATCCGTCCGGCGTGCGCTCCACGTCCAGCTCCGACCCGAGGCCGGAGAGCAGGGTAGCCGCAGTCCGCACCCGCGCGTCCAGCGATCCGCTCTGGGGCCCGGAAGGTCCCATCCGCCGTCCGACCTCACGAAGAAGCGCGTCGAGCTCTTCCGGCGATGTGCGTTCGGCGAGGGTTTGGAGCAGAGCCGCGAGTACCGGCGCATACGCGCTCGACAGGGCCGACTCGCCACCCGCGGTGATCTCGTAGGTCGTCGCCGGCTTCCCCGCTCCGGGCCCGTGGCGGCTGCCCGTGGCCCGAACCACGCCCTCGCGCTCCAGCAGCTGTATATGGGCGCGGACGGCGTTATCCGTAACGCCGAGCGCTGCTGCGAGCTCCTCGACCGTCGACGCCCCCCGCCGCAGCAACGCGATGATGCGGCCGCGTGCTGGGCCGCCGATCTGCCGTTCCCACCAACGCATCCAAACTCTCCCGGTTATGCCCCAAGATAATGAAAAACGGAATAAGTCAAAGCAAATCTTGACAATACCGTTTAATTCACACCCTGCGGGGGGTACGGATGCGCGCTACAAGCACCTCGGGCACACGCTTTGGGAAGGCATTCGATTGCGCCTTCCTCGAGCACGAGGTCGCCTTCCACAAGCCGTGATCCGCCCCTCGCACTCACGCCTTTGCGCGTGAGCGAGGGGCGGGTGCGGGTCAGGGCCGCGCCTCGTGGCCTTCGGGCATGCGCCGCGGCGCTGGCATCGGTCCGAGGAACACCGACGAGACGAGCATCGCAGCGCCGAGCACCACGGAGGTCGCGATCGGCAGCAGTGCGCGGTTCTCGTAGGCGAATGGCACGGCGACGAGCAGCACACCGCCGATGGCGAGCGCGATCCGTCCAGGCATGGGCCGTTTCTGCGCCACGATGAGCCCGAGCACGCCGAGGATCCCACCGACCCCGAAAGCGAACCAGTTGTAGCCGGCCCCCTGGTCAGTGGTCACCCGACTGGAGATCGTCGAGAAGATCAGCGGCCCCCACATGGCGTTCCCGAGCGCCGTGACCGATGCGACGATGGCTACGATGTCCGCCCACCTGCGTTTGCGTCGCCCAGCAGTGTCCGCCACGATTCACCTTCGCCGTTGAAGTCATGCGTTAGTGGCGTGAGTGGTACAAAAACCGATCCTTGCGGTAATTGGACGCCGGCCGAACTCCTCGGGTGCGGCAAGGTCTGCGGAGCGTGCCATCATCCGCCATGCTCGCCGCGATCCGCTCCGCCGCCGTGCTCGGTATCGACGCGTACGACGTCACAGTCGAGGTCGACGTCGCGCTTGGCCTACCTCAATGGACGACCGTGGGCCTGCCGGCGAGCGCGGTGAAGGAAAGCCGCGAGCGCGTCGGCGCGGCGCTGCTCAACTCGGGCTTCACCGTCCCGCCTCGACGCATCACCACCAACCTGGCGCCGGCCGACATCCGGAAGGAGGGCACGGCGTTCGATCTTCCGATCGCGCTGGGCGTCCTCGTCGGAACCGGGGTGGTCGACGCCGAGGCGGTCGAGCGCCACACCTTCGTGGGGGAGCTGGGACTCGACGGCAGTGTGCGGCCGGTGCGAGGCGCACTGTCCATCGCGCGGATGATCTCCCGAGGGCGCGCATCGTCGCCGCATTCGGCGCTCGTCCTGCCCCGGACGAACGTGGCCGAAGCGTCACTCGTGCCGACGCTTCCACTCGCCGCGCCTGCGACGCTCGCCGAGCTGGTGGACTGGCTCCGACGCGGCGGATCACTGCCGCGGCCAGACCGGGACGCGAGTCGCGTTCACGCCGAGGACCCGATCGACTTCGCCGACGTCGCGGGTCAGGAGGGAGCCAAGCGCGCGCTGACGATCGCGGCCGCGGGAGGCCATGGCGCCTTGCTCATCGGTCCTCCAGGTGCGGGCAAGACGATGCTCGCGCGGCGCCTGCCGACCATCCTGCCGGACATGACGAGCGCGGAGTCGCTCGAGGTGACGTCCATTCACAGCGTGGCGGGGCTGCTCGATCCCACGCTCGGTGCCGTCATACGCCGCCCATTCCGCGCACCGCACCACTCGGTCTCGACGGCAGGCCTGGTCGGCGGTGGTTCGTCGCCGAGGCCAGGTGAGGTGAGCCTCGCGCACCACGGTGTGCTCTTCCTCGACGAACTGCTCGAGTTTCCACGCCAGGTGCTCGAGGCGCTCCGACAACCGATGGAAGACGGTACGGTGACCATCGCGCGCGCCTCGGCCTCGCTGCGCTTCCCGGCGCGGTTCGCGCTGGTGGCCGCGATGAACCCGTGCCCCTGTGGCCACGCCGGCGATCCGAAGAACGCGTGCATCTGTGCCGCCGCGGAGATCGTGCGCTACCGGGGGCGACTCTCCGGTCCGCTCGCCGACCGGATCGACCTGCACGTGCCGGTGCCTCCCGTCACGCTCAGCCGCCTGGCGTCTCGTGAGTCGGGGGAGAGCTCCGCGGCGATCCGCGAGCGCGTGGAAGAGGCGCGGCGCCGACAGCGGCAGCGCTACGGGCGCGACGAGGCGTGCAACGCGCGCGCACCGGGTCGTTGGCTCGACGTACACGCGGGGCTCGACGCCTTGGCGCGCACACTCCTCAACGAGGCCGCGGAGCGACTGCACCTCTCCGCACGCGCCTTCCACCGAGTGCTGCGCGTGGCGCGAACGATCGCGGATCTCGAGGGCAGCGGGAGCGTCGCGCCGGACCACGTCGCCGAAGCGATCGGCTACCGTCCTCGCGCCGAGCGTCCTGCCGCCATCGCCGCGGAGGTGGCCTGAGACGATCCGGCTCGCTCGGGCGTCATGAAGCGATGAGCGAGACTCCTCTTACCGACCGTACGACACGTGTGTGGCCGCTACGGCTGATGGCGCTCGTGCTCTTCGCGCTGGGCATTGTGCCGATGGCCAACATCGTCGCACCTGGCAGCGGGCTGCAATGGTGGAACCAGTCGGTACGTCTCTGGACGCTCTGGTCACTGGTGGTCGCCGTCCTGGCGTTGACCATCGCGCGAGTGGCACCACGAAAGTGCGACGCGTTGCCGGCGCTCCTCACCTGGACCCTGCTACGTCCATCGCGCTGGCTGTTCACGCTGTTGCTCGGCGTAACGGTCTGCCTGCTCGGCGTCTTCTTCTCGTGGCACCTGTTCGGGCTCGAGCCGCTCACCATCGACGAGCTCTCACTGCAATGGCAGGGTCGGCTCTTGGCAAGTGGCCGCCTGTTCGCGCGCGCCGAGCCGTACCCCGAGTTCTTCAGCAACATGCAGACGGTCGTCGTCGACGGACGATTGTTCACGCACTTCCCGATCGGACCCGCCGCCGTGCTCAGCGTGGCGATGGCGGCGGGGGTGCCGTGGCTCGTGAATCCGGTGCTGGGCGCGATCGCGGCGATCCTCGTCTACCGCTTCCTCGCGTCGACCACGACCGAGACCGAGGCGCGCGCGGTGAGCCTGCTGTTCGCGTCGTCGCCGTTCGTGCTGTTCATGGCGGCGACTCAACTGGATCACATGCCGGCGCTCGTCGCGATCTGGTTGGCCATCGCCGCGCTTCCCGCGTGGGCGGCGGCGGACAGTGCGTCCCGGGCCCGACGCTATGGGGCCGTCGTCGGCGTGGGACTCGGTGCCGCGGCGACGATCCGGCCGTACGATGCCGCGCTCTCGGCGTTGGTGATCGGATTGTTCCAGCTTCGCGAGCTACGTCGCAACCGCGTGCTCGCGAGCTCGCTGATGGTTCAGGTGCTCGCTGGCTGCGTACCCGTCGCGCTGCTGCTCGCGGCGAACGCGGCGACGACCGGGGAGCCGCTGACGTTCGCATACGACGCGCTGAACGGGTCGGCTCATCGGCCGGGGTTCCACATCGATCCGATGGGAGAGCTCCATACCCCGCGGCGTGGTGTCTTCAACGTGTCGGCATATCTCCTCCGGCTCGACGCCGTGCTGCTCGGCTGGCCCATTCCCGCGCTGCTGCTCGTGATCGCGGCGCTCGCGTGGCAGCGCCGGTCGAGCCGGTGGGACGAGCTGTGCCTCGGGATCCTCGGCGCGCTGCTCGTCGGGTACTGGGTCTTTTGGGGTGAGGGACGCGCGCTCGGGCCACGCTTCCTCTTCACCGCGGCGCCCGTCTTCCTGTTGTACGCCACCCGTTTCGCCGGTGCATTTCGCGAGCGCATGACGCGACCCATCTGGCGCCGGGCCGTCACGGTTCTCGTGCCGATCTGGATGCTGTTGGGCTGGCTGCTCCCGGCGCCGGTAGCACAACCATCGGGCGTCTGGGCATTGTCCCGTCGCGCCGCTGAGCAGCCGACGGCGATGCGGATGATCGACCGCGCGATCACGGAGCAAAGACTCGACCACGCGCTGGTGTTCATCACCGATGGGTGGCGCGCACGTCTCATCGCCCGGCTGAGCGCTCTCGGCGCCCGCCCGTACGCAGCGCAGGAGATGGTGGAGTACTACGACGCCTGCATGCTCCAGCAGCTAGTCGACTCGGCGGAACAGTTGCCCGGCCCTGCCGCGCAGCGTGCACGTTACGTGTTCGGTTCGCTCCATACCGCGGCACCTGCGGTGCCCGTGCCAGGAATGGAGGCGACGGATCAGGTTTCGCTCGAGCCTGGCCGCGCTCTCCCGCCGGTGTGCCGCGCGGAGCTGATGTCCGCGAGGTCGAACGGCGCCGACTACGTGCGCTATCTGCCGCGCAATCGTGTCGATGGAGATGGACGCCTGAGCGGCGACGTGGTATTCGCGCGCGACTTCGGTTCACGCGATACGCTGCTGCGGGAGCGCTTCGGGGATCGTGCCTGGTATCGCGTGCGCATCGATCGCGTCGACGGCGCCGCTCGAGCGACGATCGAGCCGCTGCCCCACTGAAATCAACCGGATTGTCGGTCTCCTGTGGTCGGGCTAGGTTCGGGGATGACGACAATCGCGATCATCGGACCGGGCGCGATCGGTGGCATCCTCGCGGCGTGGCTCGGGCAGGATCCGGCACACACGGTCACCGTGTGTGCGCGCACGCCGTTCGACCGGCTCGAGGTGGAGACGCCCACCGGCTGGATCACGGCGGTGCCGCGTGTCGTGACGGACCCCGCGGATGCACAGCCTGTGGACTGGGTGCTCGTGGCCACCAAAGCTTACGATGCCGCGAGCGCCGCGCGGTGGCTCCCCAGCGTCTGCGGAAGGAACACACCGGTCGTCGTGTTGCAGAATGGGGTGGAGCACGTCGAGCGCTTCTCACCGTACGTGCCGGTCGAGCGGCTCGTCCCGGCGGTGATCGACTGTCCGGCTGAGCGCACGGCGCCGGGCCTGATGCGCCAGCGTGGACCGTCGTGGATCGTAGTGCCCGACACTGCGATCGGGCGTGCGTTCGTGCCCCTGTTCGCGAAGACGAACTTCGACGTGTCCACTGGTGACTTCACGACGCGCGCATGGGCGAAGCTCTGCATCAACGCCCCCGGCGCGATCTCGGCGATTCTCATGAAGCCCACGGGTGTGATCCAGATCGACCCTATTCCCGAGCTCACGCGGGGCATCGTGCGGGAGTGCATCGCCGTGGGCCGCGCCGAGGGTGCCGTGCTCGACGACCGGATCGTCGAGGCGGTGGTGGAGGGCGCGCGGAAAGCGCCATCCGATTCGCTCAACTCGCTCATCGCCGACCGCATGGCGGGCCGGCCGATGGAGATCGACGCCCGCAATGGCGCGATCGTCAGGCTGGGGCGCAAGCACGGCATCCCGACGCCATTGAACGAGATGGCGGTTGCGCTGCTGATCGCGGCGCAGGACCAACGCACCTTCCAGGCGTAGCAGCGAGCGATGGACGCCTTCGGCCATCTCTCGGTTCTCATCTCGATCATCCTCGGGCTAGCGATCACTCAGCTGCTGCTGGGATTCCGCGGCATCGTGCTCGCGCGCAGGCGGGTGCGCGTGTACTGGGTGCCCGTGCTGTGGGCCGCGATCGTGATGGTGATTTGCGTGCAGTCCTGGTGGGCGATGTTCGGACTGCGCGAGCTGCGTGAGTGGACGTTCGCTGGGTTCGCCGTCGTCCTGCTCCAGGTGCTCGCCCTGTACATGCAGGCCGCCTTCATCCTTCCGGACTTCACGGCACGCGAGACGGTCGATCTGCGGCAGCACTACTACGGCCACCTGCGCTGGTTCTTCGGAGCGGGGGTGCTCACCCTCGTCACGAGTCTCACCAAGGATGTCGTGCTGAGTGGCCATCTCCCCGGAGCGGCCAACCTCGGCTTCCACCTGGTGCTCTTGAGCCTTTTCATCGTGGCGGCGCTCTGGCCGGACAAGCGATTTCAGAAGAGCAACGCCGTGTTCACGGCGGCCGCTCTCACGCTGTATATCCTGGTGCTGTTCGCGCGTTTGCGCTGATCGCGTCGCGGTCGCGGCGGGAGGGACTCTCGTCGGCTAGTGCTCGTCGGAGAGCTCGCGGTTCGTCGCGAAGTCGTACAGGGCGACGCGGCGCAGGTAGTAGTACGACGTCCAGTAGGCGCGCAGCGCCTGGACATAGGCGAGCACCGCGGCGTCCTTCTCATTCTGAGCGAGGTACAGCGCGTCGTTGGCGATCTTGCCGATGATGTATCGGTTGCGGGCGACCTCGAACTGCTTGCCGGCTACCGTGTCCGCCTTGGCGGCGAGAAGCACGGTCCGTTGCGCCTGCTGCAGCTGAAGCGCTGAAAAGCGGGCATCCTCGGCGAGCGCGTCGCGCCGGATCTTGTTGTTCGTCACCACCCGCTGATTCTCCGACTTCGCCGCTTCGACCGCGGCGCGGCCCGCACCCCACTGCAGCATCGGCAGGTTCACGCCCACCGCTAGCTGCTGGCGCCCGAGCGGGCTTTCATACGACTGTCCGAACGCTGTCGCCGTCTGATTGAATCCGACGCTCGCTGCCACGGTCGCGTTGAACCGGTTGTTCGCCCGCGCCAGGTTGATCCCGTATCGCGTCTCGACGTCGTCGAGCTCGTTCCGCTGGATGGTGCTCGAGTTCTTGAGCGCAGCGCGCTCGGCCACGTCCGGGTCGGCATCGACGACGGGGATGGAGTCTGGCGTGACGATCTCCAGCGGCTGTCCCTCCGGATAGGCGATCTGTCGTCGGAGCGCCGCCTCCGCGCGCGCACGTGCGACGCGGGCGTCCTCGACGGCGGCGCGCGCGCGCAGGAGCGCGAGCTCGCTCTTCAACAGGTCGTTCTCGCCGATCTTGCCGACTTCGTAGCGCCCCTTGTTGAGCGTGAAGAGCGTATCGTTGATCGCGACGTTGCTGGACGCGTTGCGTAGCGTCATCTGCTGCGCGTAGAGGTTGAAGAACGCGTCGGCAGTGAAGCGCGCCACATCTTCGCGCGCTTCCAGGTACGACTGCTCGGCGACGTGCGCGTCGAGGTTCTGGATGCGCTTGTCCCATACGATCTGGCGAGGACGGAACAACTGCTGCTCGAGCTGGACGACGATGGGCGAGGTCTGATAGATCCGCGAGCTCCGCGTCCCGAACTCGTCGATGCGACTCACGCGCGATCCGACGGTGACCCGACCGCCGGTGAGCGGGATGAGCTGACTGAAGCCGAGACCGAGTGACGATCGGTTGTTGGCCTGGCTGATGAACTGCGTCGATCCGTCTGGAAGGTCGATTGGATTGATCGCGCGGTTCAGGTTTGCCGCCTCACCCTCGAGCACGAGCTGGGGGAGCAAGCGGGCGTTGAATGCGTTGTCGCGCCAGCGTGCCGCATCGCGCGTGCTCCGCGCGACCTGGGCGGCTGGCCCCTGCTGCTGCGCCCGGAGAATGGCTTCCTGCAGAGTGAGGGCCTTCGGCGTCGCCGCCTGTGCGCCGAGCGTGGCAGGAACAACGACGAACGCGATGAGAAGCGAGGCTCGCATGGCAACCTTCGGGTGAGACGCGCCGCGTGGGCGCGACGGACTACTCGTACCGCAGACAGACGATCGGATCCTGCTTGGCAGCGTTCGAGGCGGGCACGATGCCGAACACCAGGCCAACGGCCACCGATACGCCGAACGCCAAGACGACGGACAGCGGAGAGACGATCGTGTGGATGTGCGCCAGGCGCTCGATCGCCGAGGCGAACACGACGCCGAGGATGATCCCGGCGACGCCGCCGGCGACGCTGATCATCACGGCCTCGGTGAGGAATTGCGCGAGGATCTCGCCCTGAGTCGCGCCCATGGCGCGCCGCACGCCGATCTCCTTGATGCGCTCCAGGATCGAGGCGAGCATGATGTTCATGATCCCGATCCCGCCGACCACCAGCGAGATCGACGCGATCGCGCCCAGGACGATGTTGAAGATCGTCTTGGTGCGCTGCTCCTGCTTGAGCAGCAGCTCGGGGACGCTGATCTCGAAGTCGGTGACGTCGTTGTGCCGGCGCTGGAGCATGCGCCGCACGACGTCGGCGACCGCCGTCACGTCGCTGGAGTTGGTGACCTGCACGATCACCTTGTCGAGCTG
>DATFOL010000546.1:0-3079 GCA_035265545.1 Gemmatimonadaceae bacterium
GCGGTGGCGAAGCTGGTCGAGCAGAAGAGCGCCATCTACGCGCTGTACAGCGACGAGATCGGCAAGCTGATCAAGCCGAGCATCGTCCGGGAGACGCTGTCGTACTTCGACGACTTCTACGAGCAGGTGCGCACGCCCGAAGAAGCCCAGCGCAACGTCTTCCGCAACTGCGTCAAGCCCCGCTGAGCCCCCTGTCGCTGACGGTCCGATGAAGGTCGTCCGGTACGAGCTCCGCTCCGCGTCGGAGCTCGACACGCTCGCTCGCGCCCCTCTGCCCCTCGGCATCTATGCCGGTGTGGCTCGAGGCTCGTCGCACCGCGATCTCTACCTCGACACCGAAGACGACGCGCTACGATCGCGCGGCGTCGTCTGCCGCCTGCGCATCGGCGGCCGGTCCCCGCACCGACTCACCCTGGTGCTCGGCGGCGACGAGAACGCCGAGCGCGTCGAAGTCACGGTTCGCGCGACGAACGCCGCCGAGGCGCTCGCCGCCGACACGGCGGTGCGGCGGCGGCTGCTCAGCATCGCGGACCCCTCGGCCCTCGTCGTTCGGGTGGCGCTCGAGGTCGACCGGCTCACCCGCGCGGCGAACCCCGACCTGCTGATGCGTCGGCGCGTCGAGATGCACTTCGATCGCATCACGATCCGGCGTGATGGTGAGACGCGCACGCTCTTCCAGCTCTGCGTACACCATCGGCGCGGGTCGGTGAGCGAATTCCAGCGGCTCGTCGACGCGCTCGAGCGCGAGCACGATCTCGTAGGAGCGGAGGGCGACCGCCGCGGGCTGGCCGAGCTGCTGCTGCGCTGGATGCGGCCCACGCCGGAGAGCGCCGCCTTCCAGAGCTCGGACCACGAATCACCGTTCGTGACCGATGATGGAGCCGTGCCGGAGATGCTCAGCCCCGAGCTGAGCCTGCTCGCCTTCCAGCGGCGAGTGCTGGCGCTCGCCGAGGATCCCGAGACGCCGCTGCGCGAGCGGCTCCGCTTCCTCGGCATCGTGACGAGCAACGTCGACGAGATCTACATGGTGCGGATGCCGGAGCTCCGGCAGGCCGCGGCGAAGCGGACGAACGGCGCGCGCTCGCGCGGGATGGACGGGCTCACCGCGGGCGATCGGCTCGAGCGGGTCGAGCGCGAGATCGCGTCCATCGTGGACGCGCATGCCCGCTGCGCGGCGGAATGTCTCCATGCCGCGGAAGTGCTGGGCACGCGCATCCTGCGCTGGAACGACCTCTCGCCGGAAGAGCAGGCCGAGCTTCGCGCCCGGTGCCGCGACGAGATCTATCCCGAGCTCACGCCGCTCGCGATGACACTCAGTCCGGGGCACCCGCTCCCGCATCTGCCGCACCTCGGCCTCTCGCTCGCCGTGGTGTTCCGACGCAGCGCTGGCAGTGAAGCGCATCTGGCGGAGCTGGAGCTCCCGCGCGACGCCGAGCGATTGCTCTCCGTGCGTGGACGCAGGCTCGCGGTGATCCCGATCGAGGAGGTGCTTCGCGCCAACGTCGACCTCCTCTACCCCAACGCGCACGTCGACGGCGCCTATCTTTTCCGGGTGACCCGAGCGGGCGATCTCGAGCTCGATGAACGGAGCGCCGACGACCTGCTCGACGCCGTCTCCGAGGCGACGGAGCGCCGACCGTACAACGCGGCCGTGCGGGTGGAGGTACAGCGCTCGATGCCCCACACGGTGGCCGAGCTGGTGCTCGAGAACCTCCGTCGCGAAGCCGCCGGGCGCGCCGAGAGTGCGCTCGCCGGAGAGGTGCACGTCGTCAACGGCATGCTGGACCTGCGCTGCCTCGGCGATCTTCCTCTGCCCGACGATCCGGCGCTCGTCTACCCATCCCTCCCCGTCTGCTCGAGCATCGACGCGGCGCGGCCAGTGATCGACCAGATCGCCGACGGCGATCTCCTCGTCCATCATCCGTTCGACGACTACGAGTCGACCGTCGTGCGCTTCCTGCGCGAGGCCGCGGCCGACCCGGCCGTCACGACGATCAAGATCACGCTCTACCGCGCCGGCGATCCCTCAGCGGTCGTGGACGCCCTGCTCGCGGCAGCGCGCGCGGGAAAGAAGGTTGCCGCGCTCGTCGAGCTCAAGGCGCGCTTCGACGAGGAGCACAACGTCGGGTGGGCTCGCGCACTGGAGACGGCCGGCGCTCACGTGGTATACGGCTTCGTGGGGCTCAAGGTGCACGCCAAGCTCGCGCTCGTGGTGCGCCGCGAGGGCGCGTCGCTCCGGCGATATGCGCACGTTGGCACCGGCAACTACAACACGCGGTCGGGGCGGCAGTACACCGACCTGAGCCTGTTCTCTGCTTCGGAAGCGCTCACGAGCGATGCGGCGGACCTGTTCAATGCGCTCACCGGCTCCTCGCGTCCGCCGGAAGGGCTCGCGCACGGCACCCTGGTGGCGCCGGTGCAGCTCCTGCCCTCGGTGCTGGAGCTGATCGAGCGCGAGGCGCGGCACGCGCGGACCGGCCAGCCATCGGGAATCCGCATCAAGGTCAACGGGCTGTCGGACGCCGAGGTGGTGCGAGCGCTCTATCGTGCGTCCGAGGCTGGCGTGCGGGTGGAGCTCGTGGTGCGTGGCATCTGCACGGTGCGGCCCGACATCGCCGGCCGGTCCGACACCATCCGCGTCGTCTCCGTCGTGGGACGCTTCCTCGAGCACTCGCGCATCTACCGCTTCGAGAGCGCGGGGACGCCCGAGTATTTCATCGGGTCCTCCGATCTACGGCCGCGGAACCTGCGTCGACGGGTGGAGCTGCTGGTGCCAGTCCACGGCACGACGCATCGCGACCAGCTCGACCACGTGCTGGACCTCTACCTCCAGGATCGCACCGCGTGGGCGCTCCGTGCCGATGGTCGCTATGTGCGCTCTGCCGGTGGCGGCCCTTCCGCGCAGTCGACGCTGGCCGGCCAGGAGACCCTTACGCCGCTCGCTTCGCGTACAGTCGCACCGACAGGCTGAACATCGCTGCCGCGAGCAGTGACAGCACCGCGAGCGAGCGAGCGATCTCGGGCAGCCCCGCCCCTCGCAGCATCACCGCGCGCATGATCTCGATGAAGTGCATCACCG
>DATFOL010000547.1:0-3000 GCA_035265545.1 Gemmatimonadaceae bacterium
CCCGTGCCCCGCGCCTTGGTGAAGATGCGTCGCCGCAGGTCCACCGGCACGAACATGTTGCCGTAGGTGAGCATCGTCTCGGCGCGGCCGAGGAAGAGGAACCCACCGTCGTTCAGCGCGAAATGGAAGCGCGTGAGGATCTTCGCCTGGGTCGCCCCGTCGAAGTACATGAGCGTGTTCCGGCACGCGAGCAGATCGACCCGCGAGATCGGCGCGTCCTGCACCAGATCGTTCCGCCCGAAGATCACGCAGCGTCGCAGGTCCTTCCGGAACACGAACGACTGGTCGCGCTGGTCGAAATACTTCTCGACGATCGCCGGCGGCACGTCGGCGAGATCGCGCTCGGTGTACGCTCCCAGCCGCGCCTTGGCCAGCGCATCGTTGTCCAGGTCCGTGCCGTACAGCTTCACGCGCTCCTGGAACGCCTCCACGCCGAGCGCTTCGGCGAGCACGATGGCCAGCGTGTATGCCTCCTCGCCGCTCGCGCACCCGGCGCACCACACGCGGATCGCCTCGGTCGGCGACTTCTGCGCGAGGAGCGTGGGGATGATGTCGCTCGAGAGGTACTCCCAGGGCAGGTCGTCGCGGAAGAACGCCGTCACGTTGATGAGCAGCGTGTCGAGCAGGCTGGTGTACTCGTTCGGATGCGTGTCGAGATACTCCACGTACTCTCCGAACCCGCCGACGCCGACCGCGCGCATGCGCTTCGTCATGCGACGCAGGAGCCCCACGCGCTTGTAGCCGCTCAGATCCAGGCCGCGCGAGCGGTGCAGGTAGTCGAGCAGACCGGCGAGCTCGCGCTCACGAGTCTCGCGCTCACCGTTCTCGCGTTCGTCCGTCACGATGCGGAGTGGCAGTAGGTGTCGGTGACGTGGTGCATGGCCGGAGAGGAAAACTTACCGCGCGCAACGCGCTCCTGCACCGGGGAGGACGGTCGCGATCGGTACGGAAGCGCGCAGAGGACGCACATTCCAGCGGACGCCCCGCGCGCGCCGTACCTTTGTCGGGGCATCCAGCCATTGCCGCCAGCGCGCAGTCGCAGCGCGACGCGCATCCCCACCTGTCGGCCGACGACGCGTCACTCGCCCGACGCCTTCCCGACCACTTCAATCGACATGACCTCGAGTCGTCTTGCTCGCACGCTGACGTCGATCGCCGCCGGCACGCTCGCCGCCGCGGCGCTCACCGCACCGGCCGGTGCCCAGGGCCAGCCCAACATGGGTACTGGCCCCGCCCTCCCGGCGAGCGGCACCATCCCGCGCGACACCGCCTACGAGCGGAAGGTGCTCGCGGCGATGAAGGTGCCCGACGGCTTCACGATGCTGCACTACGCGGGGCCGCCGTTCGCGATGTATCCGACCGTCGTCGCCCCTGCGCCCGATGGCTCGGTCTACGTGGGCGTGGACCTCAACCTCGCGCAGGGCGCCGTGAAGGGGCGCGGCCGGGTGATGCGCCTCGTCGACGACGACGGCGACGGACACGCGGACCGTTACACGACCTTTGCCGACCTCGACAGCCCGCGGGGGATCGCGGTGGATGGCAACACGGTCTACGTCCTCCACCCACCCAACCTCACCGCGTATCGCGACACCACCGGCGACGGCATCGCCGACTGGTCCGAAGTCCTGGTGAAGGACATCGGGTTCAGCCTCGACCTCCGCAGCGCCGACCACGCGACGAACAACATCACCCTCGGCCCCGACGGCTGGATCTACATCGCCGTGGGCGACTACGGCTACCTCAACGCCAAGGGGAAGGACGGCGCACCGATCACGCGCCTTGGCGGCTCGCTCGCGCGGGTGCGCACCGACGGCACGGGGCTCGAGAGCTACACCGTCGGCACGCGCAACATCTACGACGTCGGCGTCGATCCGTTCGGCCACGTGTTCACGCGCGACAACAACAACGACGGCCTCGGATGGGGCGTGAGGTTCCATTACCTCGCACCCGGTGCCGACATGGGGTACCCGTCGCTGTTCATGAACTTCGCGAATGAGCACATGCCGTCGCTCCACGACTACGGCGCCGGCTCGGGCACCGCGGGGCTGTGGATCCAGGACCCGGGCTTCCCCGACCAGTGGAACAACACGCTCTACACGGGCGACTGGACGGTGAACCGCGTGTTCCAGCATCCGCTCGAGCGGAAGGGCGCAAGCTGGGCGCTCAAGCAGAACGAGTTCATGACGGTGCCGCGCGCGATCGACATGGCGCTCGACGACCGGTCGCACCTGTACGTGGCGAGCCTCATCGGTGGGGTGTTCAACTACGCCGGCGACACGGTAGGCGCGATCATCCGGGTGACTCCGAGCGGGAAGACACCCTCGCCCGCGCTCCGGCCCACGGCGCGCACGGACGCACAGCTGCTCACGGCGCTGGTGTCCAACAACGCGGTGCACCGGCTGTGGGCGCAGCGTGAGCTCGTGCGCCGCGGCGGCAAGCCGGCCACCATCATGCGGCTGCAACAGTACGCCCTCGACCGGCGGCGCGCGCTCGACGCGCGGGCTTCGGCGGTGTTCACGCTCAAGCTGCTCGCCGGCGCGCGCTCGCATCCCACGATCCAGCGGCTCGCCAGCGAGCCGGCAATGCGCGAGCTCGCGCTCCGCGTGCTGGTGGACGACAAGCGCCAGCTCACGAGAGTGCCCGTCGGGCTGTACGTGCAGGCGCTGACTGACGCCGACTTCGCCGTGCGCGCGATGGGGCTCAACGGTCTGGTGCGTCTGAACGCGCGCGATCGCGCCGACGCAATCGTGCCGCTGCTCACGAGCCCCGACAGCGCGCTGGCGCATCTCGCGGTGCAGTCGCTCGCGTCGCTCGGCGCGCGCGACGTGGCGCTGCGCGCGCTCACGGGCGCGGGCTCGTCGCCCGAGCTGCGCACCCGCGCGCGGTTCGTCCTCCAGCAGATGCACGACGCGGAGACGGTGTCGGCGCTGCTCGCCGAGGCGGGGCGTGCGACCGACCCTGCGGTGCGACGTGAAGTCATCAGCGGTCTCGCGCGGCTCT
>DATFOL010000548.1:0-2914 GCA_035265545.1 Gemmatimonadaceae bacterium
TTTGAGGCCCGCGAGGTAGACGAAGCGTCCGTCGGCCGACGCGATCGTGTTGTGCGAGCCTCAACGCGTTTCGATCGTCCCCCGCACGTCGCCGGTCGCCGCGTCCACGACGTGCCAGAGTGGACCCTCGAACTGCGGCACGTACAGGGTGCTGCCATCCGGGGAGATCGCGAGGCGGTCGGCTCCTCCGTCGTACGGCCGCTCCCAGATCGTCGCGCCGCTCACAGCGTCGATCGCGATCACGCGTGTGAGCGACGTCACATATACGCGGCCGGTGCGCGCGCTCGCGGCGATCCCCTTCACGTTCTCGGGACTCTTCCCGTCCGGAGTGGTCCAGGTGGGAATACGCCGAACGAGGCGATAGCCGTCGTCGATGTCGAACACCAGCACGCCGACGCCGCCATACTCGGTGTAGTTGCGCGTCCCCGGGCTCGCGACGTACAGCAGATGGCGCTCCTTCGGAGCGGGAGCGGTCGCGAGAAGCAGCAGGGCGAGCGGCGCCAGCGCGCGCAGCAGCCGTGCGGCGAGCGCTCTGCCTGCGGGATGTGATGTGGACACGATCTCCTCCTCCAGTGGCGTCGGAAGGTGACGCTCGGCCGAATATGATCGTCGCCAGCGGTGCGCGCGAGACGCGACTCACGCGCTTCCCCTGCCGCCATCTGTCCCCAGGAGTCACATCATGCGTCGTCTCTTCGCCGCCCTCGCACTCGTTTCCCTCGCCGCGTGCGCGTCGGATACCTCGACGAACCCGAACAACGACGCGGTCGAGGGCTCCTACTCGCTCCACACCGTCAACGGGCAGCCGCTGCCGTACACCGTGCAGGGAAACGGCGTCACCATCGTGCTCACCTCCGATGTGCTGACGGTCTCGGAAGACGGCTCCTGGAACGAGACCATCACCTATCGGCAGACGAGCGACGGAGTGACGACCAACGAAGCCGACGCCGACGCCGGCAGCTGGACGCGCGTCGCCAACACGATCACGTTCGAGTCGAGTGCGGTCGGCGTGTTCGAGGGCACCTACGCGAAAGGCACGGTGACCTTCGACGATCCCAACTTCCTGGCGGTATTCAAACGCTGATCGCCACGGATCGGGCTCACAGCTCGATCTCGGCCCCCAGCTCACACACCCGGTGGCTGGGGATGCGGAAGTAGCGAGTAGCGCGTCGGGCGTTGCGCGCGAGCACGGAGAACAGCCGCTCGCGCCAGAGCGCCATTCCGGGTCGCTGGGTGGCGAGCAGCGTCTCCCGTCCGACGAAGAAGGTCGCTTCCTCGGGATCGATGTCGAGTCCTTCGCTCCGGAGTCGGTCGAGCACTGCGGGCACTTCGGGATCCTCGGCGAAGCCGTGGCGCGCGACCACCCGGTGGAAGTCCAACCCGGCCTGCTGGATCTCCACGCGCTCCTCGTCCGGTACCCGCGCGCGACTATCGG
Organism: Gemmatimonadaceae bacterium; assembly: GCA_035265545.1. Classification (GTDB taxonomy): domain Bacteria; phylum Gemmatimonadota; class Gemmatimonadetes; order Gemmatimonadales; family Gemmatimonadaceae; genus AG11. Next base: position 1,433 of record DATFOL010000548.1, read on the forward strand.
TGCGCATGGAGAGCATGACGATCCGCGAGTGCACGACGTGATTGTGTCGCAGGTTTTGCAGGAGGGCCTGGGGAACTCCCGCGTCGTGCCGCCCGAGATACACGGCGGTTCCCTTCACTCGCGCGAGCGACGGGTCGTGCAGACGCTCAACCAGCTCTTCGAGTGACATCGAATGCTCGGCGAGCCGCAAAGCGAGCAGGCCGCGGCCACTGTTCCACGTCGTCATCACGGTGAACACCGCGCCGGCGACGAGCAGCGGGAACCATCCGCCACTCGGGATCTTCAGCAGGCTCGCGCCCCAGAAGCCGAGGTCCACCACGAGGAACGCGGAGGCGAGCGCCAGCACGGCCGGCAAGCTCCACTTCCACCGATCGCGGGCGACCACGGCGAAGAGAATGGTGGTGAACACCATGTCGGTCGTCACCGCCACGCCGTACGCGGCGGCCAGCCGGCTCGAGGACCGGAAGCCGATCACCAGACCGATGCACGCGGCCATCAACAGCCAGTTCAGCCCCGGAATGTAGATCTGGCCACTCTGCGTCTCCGACGTGTGCTCGATGTCGACACGGGGCAGGTAGCCGAGCTGCACCGCCTGCCGGGTGAGCGAGAACGCGCCGGAGATGACGGCCTGCGACGCGATGACCGTCGCCAGCGTCGTGAGCGCGACCAGCGGCAGGAGCGCCCACGATGGGGCGAGACGGAAGAACGGGTGCTCCGCGGCGCTGGCATCCAACAGCACGAGCGCACCCTGTCCGAAGTAGTTGAGCAGCAGGGCAGGGAGCACGAACGCGAACCACGAGAGGCGGATCGGGTTCGCGCCGAAGTGCCCCATGTCGGCGTAGAGCGCCTCGCCGCCCGTGACGACGAGAAACACCGACCCGAGCACGAGGAACCCGTGCCAGCCGTTGTGCAGGAAGAACTGGACGCCGTACGCCGGGTTCACCGCGACCAGCACGCCGGGATGCTGAACGACCTGCACCGCCCCGAGGAGGCCGAGCGTGGCGAACCACAGCAGCATCACCGGTCCGAACACCGCGCCGATGCGCGCCGTGCCACGGCTCTGGACCGAAAACAGCCCGATCAGGATGACGATGGTGATCGGGATGATGTACGGCCTGAAGATCGGCGTGGCCATCTCCAGCCCCTCGATCGCGCTGAGCACCGAGATGGCCGGCGTGATCATGCTGTCGCCGTAGAGCAGCGATGCGCCGAACAGGCCGACCAGCACCAGTAGCCGCTTGCCGCGGAGCCGCCCGCGCGGCGTCGTCGGCGTGACGAGCGCGGTGAGCGCGATCATGCCGCCCTCGCCGCAGTTGTCCGCACGCATCACGAACGCCAGGTACTTGATCGAGATGACGATGATCAGCGCCCAGAAGATGAGCGACAGCAGGCCGAGCACGTTGGCCGACGTCGCTGCGACTCCGTGGGCGCCGTGCAGGGACTCGCGCAGCGCGTAGATGGGGCTCGTGCCGATGTCGCCGT
>DATFOL010000549.1:0-2220 GCA_035265545.1 Gemmatimonadaceae bacterium
TCGTCTTGCCAGCGCCGTTCGGGCCGAGGAGGCCGTAGACGGTGCCGCGCTGAATCTGCAGGTCGATGCCGTTTACGGCTTTGGTGTCGCCGAAATGCTTGACCAGGCCAGTTGTTTCGATGGCGAGAGACATGGCTGGAATCTGCGCGCGGTCACGTCATTCCGCCCGCCAATGGATGGCCGGAGCGGCCCCTGCGGGTCGAGGCGACCGACATTCGCGGAGCTCGACAAGCGCGGGCGTGGGTTCGTGCAGCGAGATTACGACCGTGCCACGAGCACTGGCGGACGCGGCCGCGACGATATGTCGCGTGCCTGGGCCGATGTGCAAATCCGATAGTGGGTAGTGAGTGGTGGGTCGCGGGTCGCGGGTCGCGGCGTTCTGAGCTGGCCATGCAGTCACCCGCCACTCACCACCCACTACTCATTACCGAAGTTCAGACAGCTCCTCCCCCGGATTCACGAACCGATTCCTCGCCGCCCGCTGCTGCTGCTCGTACAAGCGCGCATAGCGCCCGCCGAGCCCGAGCAGCTCGTCGTGGGTCCCCTCCTCCACCAGCCGGCCGCCGTCGAGGACGAGGATCCGGTCGGCGCTGAGGATGGTCGACAGGCGGTGAGCGATGACGAACGTCGTCCGGCCGCGGCGCAGCGCGTCGAGCCCTTCCTGGATCATCGCCTCGCTCTCGCTGTCGAGGCTCGAGGTGGCCTCGTCGAGCAGGAGGATCGATGGATCCGCCAGCAGAGCGCGGGCGATCGCCACGCGCTGCTTCTGGCCACCGGACAGCTTCACACCGCGTTCGCCGACCACCGTGTCGTAGCGCTCGGGCATCCGCTCGATGAACTCTTCGCAGTGCGCCACGCGCGCGACACGCTTCACCTCGTCGAGCGTCGCGTCAGGACGCGAGAAGCGGATGTTCTCCAGGATGGTCCCGTCGAACAGGAAGGTGTCCTGGAGCACGAGGCCGAGCTGGGCGCGGTAGCGCCGCAGATCGAACTCGCCGATCTCGCGATCATCGACGCGAATGCTCCCGGTGGTCGGACGATGAAAAGCCGCGAGCAGACCGAGCAGCGTGCTCTTCCCCGAGCCGCTCGGCCCCACCAGTGCCGTCGTCGTGCCGGCGGGCACGGCGAAGCTCACGTGGCGGAGCGCGGGCACGCCGGCGCGATACTCGAACGACATGTCCTGCACCTGCACGGCGCCCGCGAGTCGCGCGCGTGGCTCCCCGGTCGGCGCACGTCCGTCCTCGGTCGGCTCGTCGAGCATCTCGCGCGCGCGCTCGAGCCCCGCCAGCGCATCAGAAAGCTGCGTCCCCACCTGCGCCACCTGGATGAGCGGCGCGACGACGAGCCCGGTGAACAGCGCGTACATCGCGAGGTCGCCCAGGGTGAGCGAGCCGCCGAGTACGGCGCGGCCGCCGGCGAAGATGAGCGTCGCGCCGATCGCGCCGACGCTGAGCGCGGTGAGCGCGCCCACCGCCGCCCACCCGGCGAGCGTCACCTCGGTGAGCCGCAGCATGCGATGCACGCCGCGGGCGAAGATCAGATCCTCGCGCCGCTCCGCGACGTAGGCCTTGAGCACGCGGATGCCGCCGAGCGCCTCGTTCAGCCGTCCGGCGACGCGCGCGAACTCCATGCTGCGCTCGCGGTTCACCGGCCGGAGCTTCGCGAACGCGAAGCCGACGCCTCCACCAATGGCCGCGAGGAACAACAGCATGATGCTCGTGATGCGCCAGTCGATCCAGAACAGAATCCCCAGCGCCGCCGTCGCCGTGACGAGCCCGCCGAGCAGCTGCACGAAGCCCGAGCCGAGGAGGTTCCGGATGCCGTCGGGATCGTTCATGATGCGCGACGCGAGCACGCCCGTCTGCGTCGCGTCGAACCGCTCGACGGGGAGCCGCAGCACGTGCTTCGCCAGCCTGCGTCGCATGTCCGCCACCGCGCGCTGTGCCGCCGTACCGAGCACCCGCGCCAACGCGTAGCCCGTCAGCGCCTGCACGACGGTCGAAATTACGACGACCGCCGCCAGGGGGAGCAGCTGATCCGCGCGACGATCGACGAGCACGTGGTCGATGAAGTACTTGGACGACGCCGGGAGCACGAGGCCGGCGATCCGGCTCACGAGCGTGAGCACCACGCCCGCGGCGATGTAGCCGCGGTGCTTGCGGAGCAGCGAGCGCACCTCGACCCACGCGCGCGCCGACCGCTGGCTCGCGCCGCCCGTCG